>NZ_JBSGFQ010000064.1:0-79458 GCF_053603495.1 Nonomuraea sp. NPDC004186
TCCTCCACCAGGTCGACCGCCGCCGGGCCGAGATCGAGCTCGGGCAGCGCGGACAGGATGGCCAGCCGCTCGCCGCTGTCGCCGCGCTCGTACAGTTTGCGGATCACCGCGTGGTCGCCGCCCAGCGCTTTGAGCAGCGCGCTCCGGGCGGCGGGGCCGCCCCGCCGTTCGGCCTGCGGGAAGAGCAGGTGGATCGCGTCCGGGTCAGCCTCGACCCGCCGTACGGCCTCTGTCTGCCACTCGTCCCTCATGTGCCCTCCTCAGGAACTCGATCGATCGGCGGGCGACCTGCGGGGCCGCGTGGCTGTGCCTGGCCAGCTCCACGGCCACCAGACCCGAGTAGCCGTGCAGCTCGGCGAGCACCGGGACGAAGTCGATCTCACCCTCGCCGAACTCCAGGTGCTCGTGGACCTCGCGGCGCATGTCCTCGATCTGGACGTGCACGGTGTACGGCAGCGCCCGCCGGACACAGGCGGGCAGATCGTCCCGCTCCACGCAGTGGCAGTGCCCGATGTCGAGGGTGAGGCCGAACCGGGGATGGTCGCCGAGCATCCGGCGCAGCCGTTCGTAACCGTCCAGGTCCCGGACGAGCATCCCGGGTTCGGGTTCGAAGCCCAATGTGACACCCACCTGGTCGGCCTCGTCGAGCAGCCGTGCGCACTGGCGGGCCAGCCGCGTGTACGCCTCCTCCTCCGTCATGCCGTCGGGCCGGACCCCGCTCCACAGGTGCACCACGGGAGCGCCCAGATCGGCGGCGACCCGCATCGCGGTGGTCAGGAACTCCACCCTGCGCTCGGCGTCGTCGCTGATGAGGGTCGGATGATGCTTGCGCAGGGGATCGAGGGTGTAGCGTCCGCCCGTCTCGACCACGGCCGCGAGGCCGAGGCGTTCGAGGAGCCCGGCGATCCGCGACACCTCCGCGGCCAGACCGGGGGAGTGGGGGTCGAGATGACCGAGGTCGAGCGTGATCGCCGCACCGGTGTACCCGAGATCGGCCAGGACCGCGAGTGCCTCGGGGAGCCGATGATCGGCGAAGCCGTTGGTGCAGTAGGCCCACTTCACGATGTCGCCATCCGGGATGAGAGCCATCTGCCCAGGGGTAGCGAGCACAGCAGCGCGCCTGCCGTCGCGAACCGCCCGCCACCAGCGACCGCGGCCGCCTGGAGCGGGATCAGGGCGAGGATGCTGAGGCGGACGGCCTGCCGTACGTTCTCGGGGTCGGGACGGGTCCGTAACCCGGCCTGGACCGGGAGGGTGAAGGCGAGATAGCCGGCGATGAGGACACCGGCGCCCGTCCGGGCGGCGGCTCGGTTGCGCACGCAGGAGGCAACCGCGAGCCCGGCCGCCGCGGTGCTGGCCACGAGCGCTCGCTCGGCGGTCCCGGGTGCCGCCCCCGCCACCTCGGCCCGGCCGAGGATGCTGATCCCGTACGTGTGCGCGCCGACCGCCAGCGCCATCGGCACGGCGGCTCTCCCGTCCGAGCCGGCGCCCAGGAGCACGTCCAGGGCGCGGCAGGCGGCCATCGAGGCGGGGCCCGCCGCCGTCCGTTTGAGGCCCAGGTCGTAGGCCCACACCGCACCGGCCAGCAGACTGGCGATGGTGAGAGCGCGGCGGCCGCCGGCGAGGGCGGCGGTGGCCAGGCCCGCGCCGGTGAGGGCGGCCGCGAGCCCGAGCGCGGCGCCCGGGCGGACCCTGCCGGACGGGATCGGGCGTTCAGGACGCTCGACGGCGTCCGCCTCACGATCTGCCCAGTCGTTGAGCGCCATGCCCGACCAGTACATGAGCACCGACGCCAGTGCCAGACCGGGTGCCGGACGCCGCCCCGCGGCGGCGGCCCCCGCCATCGTGTCCCCCGGCACCGACAGTGCGGCCGGTGCGCGCACCAGCTCGAGCAGCGCTCTCATGACAGCTCCTCGGCGAAGGCGCGCAGCCGGGCGTACTGGACGGCCAGCGCGTGCTCGTCCGTTCCCAGCGGGCTCTTGAAGAAGTAGCCGAGCTCGGGCAGGACGCCACACCGCCCTTTCTCATGCGCACGAGCGACCAGCCGGGCCAGGTCCAGGACGAGCGGAGCGGCCAGCGCCGAATCGCAGCCCTGCCAGGTGAACTGCAGCGCCATCCGCACGCCGAGAAAGCCCTCGAAGGTCACATGGTCCCAGGCGGTCTTCCACTCTCCGAGATCCGGGACGTAGTCGATGTGCGTCTCACCCTCGACGGGTCCTCCCAGGACCTTCGCGACGACCTGGTCCTTGGAGAGCTCCTTGCTCGACCTGGCGGCCGGATCGGCGAGCGTCGCCCCATCCCCGCCGCCGAGCAGATTGAGCCCTGACCAGGAGCGCACCCGTAACGCCCGATCGGCGAACATGGGCGCGAGCGCGCTCTTGACCAGGGTCTCGCCGGTCTTCCCATCGCGTCCCGCGTACGGCACGCCCCGCCGGGCGGCGAGTTCCGCCAGCGCCGGCAGGGTCGGCCCGGTGGAGGGCGTGAACTCCACATAGCCGCACCCGGCCTGGAACGCCGCATAGGCGTACAGCGAACTCGGCGGCAGGACGTCATCCCCCGCGGCAAGCCGCTCCTCCAGATCGGCCAGACTCTCGAACTCAGGACGCGGGCCGACGGGAGGCTCGGTCGACGACACGTTGACGACGACCACCCGGGCCAGCCCGTGCCGGGCACGGAAGCCGGAGATGTCGTCGATCAGCCGGGTCGCGGTCCGGCCGCCGTCGCCGGGGACGTAGCCCGGCCGGATCTCGGCGTCGGCGGCGTCCAGGTCGGACGCGAGCAGCCCCGGGAGGTCCGGTGATATGACCCCTGCTCTGCCCAGCTGTTCGGCGCGCTTGCGTAAGGAGGTCTCGGTGATGTCATGGCCGCCGAAGGCCAGGTCGGTCAGCGGAACCAGGTGCCCGGGAAAGCCGGGGGACTCGCTCACGCATCCTTGCGGGGTCGCGGCTCCCGCCCTGATGGCCGCGGCGCCCACGATGACGGTGGTCGCCACGGATCCCCGTGCCCCGATAAGCCACACACCGAGCTTGTCCATGAAAGCTCCATCGTGTCGGGACTACCCCCGCATGCGGAAGGCATCCGGTAGGTAAGTCTCCGCGATGGTAAGAGCTATTTTTGTCGATGGTCAACCATAAGCAGGCTAATCGGCGTCCTTATCGTCCGCCGCTTACGGCCATCACCGCCCGGTCCGCTGCCGCACCGGTGATGCGAGCTCGCTTGCCACGGCCTCCCGGTTATGTCGTGCAGGTGCGAACTTTTGCTTGACCGTCGATATAAGCCCGCTTAACATCCGGCAGCATGAGGGACATGAGCCCGAAATTTGCCGATGGCCCCAGGCTCACCCTCATGGCGGGGGAGATGGGGAGGTGGGCGGGGTGCTGAGCATGCGTGGCATCGGCAAGAGCTTCCTGGGCGTGCGGGTGCTGTCCGGAGTGGACCTGGACGTGACGGCCGGTGAGGTCCACGCCGTAGTCGGCGAGAACGGCGCCGGAAAGTCCACCCTGATGAAGATCATTTGCGGCGTTCACCCGCCGGACGAGGGCACGATCGAGATCGACGGTCATCCCGTCTCCTTCGGCCATCCGCTCGAGGCGCAGCGCTCCGGTATCGCGATCATCTACCAGGAGTTCAACCTGCTGCCCGAGCGCACCGTCGCCGAGAACGTCTTCCTCGGGCGCGAGCCCGTCAGGCGCGGCCTGGTCGATCGGGCCGCCATGGAGCAGGCGACCGGGCGGCTCCTCGACGAGCTCGGCGAGCACTCCTTCGGCCCCCGCGACGCCGTCAAGCGCCTGTCGGTGGCCCAGCAGCAGGTCGTCGAGATCGTCAAGGCGTTATCGGTGAACGCCCGGCTCGTCGTCATGGACGAGCCCAGCGCGGCGCTCGCCGAGCACGAGGTCGAGTTGCTCTACCGGCTGATCGGGCGGCTGAGGGAACGCGGCGTCGCCGTCGTGTACATCTCCCACCGATTACGCGAGGTGTTCGACCTCGCCGACCGGGTCACCGTGCTCAAGGACGGCTCGCGCGTCACCACGCTCCCGATCGGCGAGGTGACCCCCGACGAGCTGATCCGCCTGATGGTGGGACGCGACCTCGGCACCTACTTCCCGCCCCGCTCGGGAGGCGCCGGCGAGGTACGGCTCAGCCTGCGCGGAGCGGGCAACCGCAAGCTCCGCGACATCGATCTGGAACTGCGTGCCGGGGAGATCGTCGGCATCGCGGGCCTGCAGGGATCCGGCAGATCGGAACTCGCCAAAGCGATCTTCGGCGCGGAGCCGTTCACCACGGGCGAGATGACCCCGTCGCGCCCCCGCTCGGTCCGGGAAGGCGTGGCCATGGGCATCGGGCTGGTGACCGAGGACCGCAAGGCCGAAGGGCTCGCGCTGCGCCAGTCCGTACGCGACAACGCCCTGCTCGTCGCCCGCGCGGTGGGCGCCAAGGGCCGCAACGGCCTCCGCGACCTGCTCGAACGGGTACGCCTCTCGCCTCCGCGCCAGGAACAGGAGGTCCGCTACCTGTCCGGAGGCAACCAGCAGAAGGTCGTGCTCGCCAAATGGATGACCATGGCGCCGCGCGTGCTGCTGTTCGACGAACCGACCCGGGGCGTCGACGTCGGGGCCAAGGCCGCGATCCACGACCTGATGCGCGAACTGGCGAATGACGGTATGGCCATCATGATGATCTCTTCCGAACTGCCCGAGCTCATCGGCATGAGCGATCGCGTCGTCGTCCTGCGCGACGGCCGCATCGCCGGCACGCTGCCGGTCGGCCCCTCGGAGGAGGCCGTCATGCGCCTGGCTGCGGGAGAGGGGCCTGAATGAACCTGCTCGTGCCCGCCCGCCGCGGCGAGGCGCAAGGCGGCCTGGCGGCCCGGTTACGTGAGCCCACGCAGGTGGTGTTTCTGGCGCTGCTCGGCCTGGTCGCGGTCGGCTGGGTCCTCGTCGCGCTCGACGGCGGTCAGTTCCTGACCATGGAAAGCGTCGTCGGGATCCAGCAGCGCTCGGCGGCCCTCGGCATCGTGGCGGTCGGTCAGACGCTGGCGATCCTGGCCGGCTCGCTCGATTTGTCCGTGGCGTACCTGATCAGCCTGACCTCGCTGGTCGCGGCGGAGATCATGGCGGGCCGGGACGGGAACATCCTGCCGGCGGTCGTCGCGGTGCTGGCCATCAGCGCGCTGGTGGGGCTGGTCAACGGGCTGATCATCACCAGGCTCCAGGTGCACGCCTTCATCGCCACGCTCGGCGTCGCTCTGATCATCAAGGGCGTCGTCGACCACCTGTACGACGGGCCGGCGGGCAAGGTGCCCGAGTCGTTCCAGATCCTCGGCTACTCCCGCATCGGGCCGATCCCCATCTCGGCCCTGCTCTGGGCAGGGGTGGCTGTCGTGGCCTGGTTCCTGCTGAGCAGGACCCGGCTGGGCTACCGGATCTACGCGGTGGGCGGGAACGAGGAGGTCGCCCGCCTGTCCGGGATCCGTACGGGCCGCGTCATCGTGATCACCCACGTGGTCTGCTCCGTCTGCGCCGGCATCGCGGGCCTGCTGCTGGCCGCCAGGCTCGGGGCGGGGGCGCCCACGGTGGGCACCGACGGGGGCTACGACCTGGAGTCCATCGCCGCGGTCGTGCTCGGCGGGACCGCGCTGGCCGGCGGCAAGGGCGGGGTCGCCGGAACCGTGGGCGGGGTCCTGCTGCTGGCTGTCCTGGACAGCATCTTCAACCAGCTCGAAATCAACTCCTTCGTCAAGGACGTGGTCCGCGGCGTGGTCATCGTCATCGCGGTGGCCGCCTACGCCCGGCGCGGAACAAGGCGGTCGGCATGAAACGGGCACTTCCCATCCTCGCGGTCCTCGTGGTGCTGCTGGCCGCGATCGCGGTCGCCAACCCCTTATTCCTGGAGCCCGCCGGGTTCCTGGCGTTCCTCAAACGGGCCGCGCCGCTGGTGATCCTCGCCGCGGGACAGTATTTCGTCATCGTCTCCGGCGAGTTCGACCTGTCGGTCGGCTCGCTGGTGACGGCCGAAGTGGTGATCGCCGCGCGGCTCATCGACGGCGACGAGTCCGCCACCTGGCCGGTCCTGGTCCTCCTGATCGTCGTCGGCCTGTTCGTCGGGCTGGTCAATGGCGTGCTCACCACCAAGCTGCGGGTGCCGTCGTTCATCGTGACGCTCGGCATGCTGCTCGTCCTCAGCGGGGCGGTCTTCCTCTGGACCGGCGGCGCGCCGCGTGGCGCGCTGTCGGAGGGCTTCCGGGTGTTCGGCCGCGGCGGCCTCGGGCCGTTGCCGTGGTCGGTGCTGATCCTGCTGGCCGTGGGCGTGGCGGCGATCTGGCTCATGCGTGCCGATTTCGGCAAGACGCTCATCGCCACCGGCGACAACGAGCGTGCTGCCGCGCTGTCCGGGGTCCGGGTGGACCGGGCCAAGATCTTCGCCTTCATGCTCTCCGGTCTGGCCGCCGCCGTCGCGGCGATCCTGCTCGGCGGTTTCGCCGGAGTCTCGGCACAGGTCGGCCAGGGACTCGAGTTCTCCGCCATCACCGCGGTCGTCCTCGGCGGCGTGGCGCTCGGCGGCGGGCGCGGCTCCGTGCCGGCCGCCATGGCCGGCGCCTTCACGCTGGAGGCGCTGTTCACCCTGCTCAACCTGTACGGAATCTCGGGGGCGCTGGAGTTCACCGTGCAGGGCGTCATCATCATCGCCGCGGTCGCGGCGGGAGCCATCCGGCTTCCCCGGAAGTTCACCCCCCGAAGAGGAGACGCACATGCCGCGTCATAAGGCCGCAGTCGCGGTGTTCGCCGCGCTTGTTCTCGCCGGCTGCACCACCGACAAGCCGACGTCCACCACCCAGTCCGCGGCGCCCGCCACGAGCGCTCAGGGTTCGGGCACGGGCGCGCAGTCGAAGTTCTTCGTGCAGGCGGACTTCGACGCCCAGCTGGCGATGCGCTCCCAGACGCCGCAGGGTCCCGCGGACAAGCCCTGGGAGCAGGCCATCGCCCCGAAGATGGTCGACACGGCGAAGTACAAGAAGGACGGGCCGTACCACCTGTGCTTCTCCAACGCCGCTGTCAACAACCCCTGGCGCCAGGTCGGCTGGAAGACGATGCAGGCAGAGGCAGGCCTGCACAAGGAGATCGAGAAGTTCACCGCCCTCGACGCGGAGGGCAAGGACGACAAGCAGATCTCCGACATCGCCGAGCTGCAGGCCAAGGGCTGCGACGCGCTGATCGTCTCGCCGAACACCACGGCCACGCTCACCCCCGCCGTGACGGCCGCCTGCGGGAAGGTGCCCGTCATCGTGTTCGATCGGGGCGTGCAGACGGACTGCCCGGTGACGTTCATCAAGCCCATCGGCGGTTACGCCTTCGGCGCCGACGCCGCCGAGTTCCTGGTCGGGAAGGTGCCGGCGGGTGGGAAGGTGCTGGCGCTGCGCATCCTGCCCGGCGTGGACGTGCTGGAGACCCGCTGGTCGGCGGCGAAGGTGGTCTTCGACAAGAGCCAGCTCCAGGTGGCGGGGGTGGAGTTCACCGACGGCGACGCCGCCAAGACCAAGAGCATCGTCAGCGACTACATCCAGCGATACGGCAAGATCGACGGCGTCTGGATGGACGCGGGCGCCACGGCGGTGGCGGCGATCGAGGCGTTCGAGGACGCGGGCGTGCCGGTGCCGCCGATCAACGGCGAGGACCAGCAGGACTTCCTGCAGAAGTGGAAGGACGCCAACCTCACCGCCGTCGCGCCCACGTACCCGACCTACCAGTGGCGCACCCCGATCATCGCCGCGCTGAAGATCCTCAAGGGCGAGGAAGTGCCCAAGATGTGGAACCTCCCGCAACCGAAGGTCACCAGCGAGAACCTGTCGACCTACCTGCAGCCCAACATGCCGCCGCTGCACTACGCGCTCTGCGGCTGCGAGACCCTGCCCGGGTTCCCCGAGAACTGGGGCGGGAAGAAGAACTGATCGACACCGACCGCGAAGAGGGGCGCATGTACTCCATCGGCGTGAACACCTGGGTCTGGGTCTCCCCGCTGACCGACGACGACCTGGCGCGGCTCGCGCCCCGCATCGCCGGGTGGGGCTTCGACGTCATCGAGCTGCCCGTCGAGCAACCCGGCGACTGGAACCCGGACAAGGCCGCCGCGGTGCTGGCCGAGCACGGGCTGGCCGCGTCCGTGGTGCTGGTCATGCCGCCGGGGCGCGAGCTCGTGGCCGCCTCCCCCGAAACCGTCCGCGACACCCAGGACTATCTGCGGCACTGCGTGGACGTGGCGGTGACCGTCGGTTCCCCCGTGATCGGGGGGCCGGCGTACGCCTCGGTCGGCCGTACGTGGCGGCTGTCACCGGACGAGCGCCGGCAGGTCTACGCCGAGTTGCGTGAGCATCTCCGGCCCGTCCTGGACCACGCGGCCGAGTGCGGGGTGAAGCTCGCGGTCGAGCCCCTCAACCGGTACGAGACCAGCCTCGTCAACACCGTCGAGCAGGCCCTCGACGCGCTGCCCGAGGACTGCCACCTGGCACTCGACACCTACCACATGAACATCGAGGAGAAAGACCCCGCCCAGGCGGTGCGGGTCGCGGCAGACCGGATCGCGCACGTGCAGGTGTGCGGCACCGATCGCGGCACGCCGGGGGCCGACCGCTTCGACTGGCCCGGCTTCACCCGGGCCCTGCGCGACGTCGGCTATCAAGGGCCGCTCGTCATCGAGTCCTTCACCGCGCACAACCAGACCATCGCCACCGCGGCCTCCATCTGGCGGCCCCTCGCGCAAAGCCAGGACGCGCTCGCCGTGGACGGCCTCGCCTACCTGCGCACTCTCTGATCAAGGTGGTGCTTGAAAGTTTCATACTTATTTACGGCCTTTTCTAGTATCGGTGAGACAGAGGGCACCGGCGACGCCGCCTACACCTGCAGATATGCAGTAAAAGCAGCAGGACTCCGGCCCAGCGGAAGCGAAAAGGTGGTCTTGGATTCGCTGGATAAGCATGCTTGACACTTAAGATTGGCCCGACCTATTTTCGTTCCGAATCGATTCGATATCTGGTCGCATGGTCAGGCCCCGACGCCCGGATCGATGGGTGAGCCACTGCTGCTTCCCACCCTTCAACTCCGACCGTAGCCGGTAACCCCCCAGGAGATCCTTCATGCGAACATCCCGCCTGCTCCCCGCCCTCGTCGCAGCCTTATTAGGGCTGTGGCTGTCCGCGGTGCCACTGGTGGCGCACGCGGCCGCCCCGCAGTTCAAGGTGCTGCTGTTCACCAAGACCGCGAGCGGCGCCTACCGGCACGACTCCATCCCCGCCGGTGTCGCGATGTTCCAGCAGCTGGCGACCGACAACAACTTCCAGCTCGACCAGAGCGAGGACTCCGCCGTCTTCACGACCGCGACCCTGAACACCTACGACGCGGTGATCATGTTGCAGACCAGCGGCATGGTCTGGGACAACGACGCCCAGCGTCAGGCCTTCCAGGCATACGTACGCAGCGGCCACGGCGTCGTCGCGATCCACAACGCCACCGACATGAACATCGAGGCGCAGTTTCCCTGGTGGGACCAGGTTGCCCTGGCCGGCGCGCACATGACCGCGCATTCGGCGATCCTGCAGGGCACCGCCAAGGTGGCCGACAAGGTTCACCCCTCCACGAAGGGGCTGCCGGATCGGTGGGTGCGCACAGAGGAGTGGTACAACTTCGACAAGAACCTGCGGGGCTCGGTGCACGTGCTGGTGAGCGCGGACGAGACCACCTATGACGCGGGGCCGAACAAGATGGGTGCCGACCACCCGATCTCCTGGTGTCACAATCCGGAGGGCGGCCGGGTGTGGGCCACCGCGATGGGCCACCAGGCGTCCTCCTATTCGGAGTCGTCGTTCAAGCAGCACCTGCTGGGCGGGGTGAAGTGGGCGGCGGGCGCGGCGCCGGGTGACTGCGGCGGCACCGTCGCGGCCCGGTTCCAGAAGGTGACCCTCGACGGCGCACCGGACCAGCCGATGGAACTCGACGTGGCCGGCGACGGCAGGGTCTTCTACATTTCACGCTCGGGCAAGGTGAATCTGATCCCCGCCAACGGCGGGGGCACGCGCGTCATCGCCACCCTGTCGGTGTACGACGGCGGCGAGGACGGTGGCGTCGGGCTGGCGCTGGATCCGAACTTCGCCACCAACGGCTGGATCTACGTCAACTATTCGCCGTCCAACGGCGGTGAGGTGAACCGGGTGTCGAGGTTCACCTTCAACGGCACCAGCCTCGACCTGGCGAGCGAGAAGAAGATCATCGAGGTTCCGGCGTACCGCAACGTCGACGAGCCCGGCCACACCGGCGGCTACCTCGCGTTCGGGCCGGGCGGGAACCTGTACATCGGCCCGGGTGACGACACCAATCCCAACGGGTCCAGCGGCTACGCCCCGATCGACGAGCGGCCGGGCCGGGAGCATTACGACGCCCAGCGGTCCGCGGCCAACACCAACGACCTGCGCGGCAAGATCCTGCGCATCCACCCCGAGGCCGACGGCACCTACACGGTTCCATCCGGCAACCTGTTCGCGCCCGGCACCGCCAAGACGCGGCCGGAGATCTACGCGATGGGCTTCCGCAACGCGTTCCGCTTCTCGGTCGACAAGGTCACGGGCTGGATCTCGGCGGGTGACTACGGTCCCGACGCCGGCGCCGCGAACCCCAACCGCGGTCCCGAGGGCACCGTCGAGTGGAACCTGATCAAGCAGCCGGGCTTCTACGGCTGGCCGTACTGCGTCGGCAACAACATCCCGTTCAACGACTTCAACTTCGCCACCAACACCTCCGGCGCGAAGTTCAACTGCTCGGCACCGGTCAACGACTCGCCCAACAACACCGGCCTGACCAATCTGCCCGCGGCCAAGCCCGCGACCGTCTGGTACAACTACCACGCCTCGGCCGAGTTCCCGGAGATCGACTGCTGCGGCGGTGCCGCGCCGATGGGCGGCCCCTTCTACCGCTACGACCCGACCAGCACCTCTGACCGCAAGTTCCCCGAGTATTTCGACGGCACGCCGTTCCTCTACGAATGGAGCCGCAACTTCGTCAAGGAGTTCCGCCTGGACTCCTCGGGCAACCTCCTGAAGATCAACCCCTTCGTGGCACAGCTCGCCCCGCATGCGCCGATCGACATGAAGTTCGGCCCGGACGGCGCCCTGTACATGGCCGACTGGGGCAACGGCTTCGGCCACTCGAACACCGATGACAGCGTCTACCGGGTCGACTACGTAGCCGGGAACCGCGCGCCCCTGGCCAAGGCGAGCGCCAACCCCGACTCGGGCGCGGCGCCGCTGACGGTGGCGTTCTCCTCGGCCGGCTCGTCCGACCCCGACGGCGACGCGATCAC
This sequence comes from Nonomuraea sp. NPDC004186, assembly GCF_053603495.1. NCBI lineage: Bacteria > Bacillati > Actinomycetota > Actinomycetes > Streptosporangiales > Streptosporangiaceae > Nonomuraea > Nonomuraea sp. NPDC004186. The sequence continues at coordinate 11,344 of NZ_JBSGFQ010000064.1, forward strand.
CTACGCATGGGACTTCGGTGACGGCGGGACCTCCACCAGCGCCAACCCGTCCCACACCTACAACGCCAACGGCACGTACACGGCCAAGCTGACCGTACGGGACTCCGGCGGGAAGACCGGCAGCGTCACGTTGCCCATCGCCGTCGGCAACACCCGTCCGAAGGTCGTCTTCTCGGCTCCGCCCGACGGCGGGTTCATCGACTTCGGCGACCAGGTGGCCTACACGGTGAACGTCACCGACCCCGAGGACGGCGCCGTCGACTGCACCAAGGTCAACGTGATCACGGCGCTCGGCCATGACCAGCACGCCCACGACACCGGCCAGTACACCGGTTGCTCCGGGACGGTCACGACCACCGCGTCCGGCCATGACGAGGCCGCCAACGTCTACTACGCCCTGTCCGCCGACTACACGGACAAGGGCGGTCTGAAGGGCAGCGCCGGCGTCACCCTGCAGCCCAAGCACAAGCAGGCCGAGCACTTCACCGGCTCGTCCGGAATCCGGATCGTCGACGAGTCCGGAGCCGAAGGCGGCAGGCGCATCGGCGACATCTCCAACAACGACTGGATCTCCTTCAGCCCGATCAACCTGTCCGGGATCGACACGGTGTCCTTCCGCGTCTCGGCACCGTCCAACACCGGGGCGTCCATCGAGTTGCACGCCGACTCGCCGACGGGGGCCCTTATCGCCTCCAGCCCCGTCCCGGCCACCGGGGGATGGAACACCTACGTGTCCCTGCCCGCGGTGCAGGTCACCGATCCCGGTGGCACCCACAATGTCTACGTCGTGTTCAAGGCGCCGTCCGCGAACTCGTTCGACGCGGACTCGTTCACCTTTAACGGCAAGGGCGTCGGGCAGGGCGACGGCTCGCCCCCTGGCAGCACCAGCGCGCTGCGGGGTGTGGGATCGAACCGATGCGTCAACGGAGCCTCGCAGACGAACGGCACACAGGTGCAGATCTGGGACTGCAACGGGCAGCCCGGCCAGCAGTGGACGTCGACCGCCGCGGGTGAGCTGCGGGTGTACGGCAACAAGTGCCTGGATGTGAACGGGGGCGGCACGGCGGACGGCACCGCCTTGATCATCTGGGACTGCAACGGGCGGAACAACCAGAAATGGCGGTTCAACGCCGATGGCAGCATCACCGCCGTCGGAGCGAACAAGTGCGTGGACGTCAGCGGCGCCGGCACCGCCAACGGCACCAAGGTGCAGATCTGGACGTGCAACGGCCAGAACAACCAGAAGTGGACCCGCGTCTGAACGCCATGTGACGTCCGGACCCTGGAGCCGGCCCGCTCTCCTGCGGCGGCTCCAGCGGTCTGGACGGCCGCTCATCTCAGGCGGTCGAGCCGAAGCGGAACGCCGCGAGCCGAACGTCGCCGTGCACGTTCACCTGCAGATCATGGACGCCGTCCGGCGACGTCGTCAGGTCGCCGGCCACGGTCGTCCATGCGTAGCGGCTCCCGGTGACCGGCACCGACATCTCCGCCACCAGCCGGTCACCTGCCAGGAACTCCAGTTTCCCTGGACACACACCGGCGACCTCGGCCTCGACCCGGACCGCGCCGGACAGCTCGACGGAGCGGAACAGCAGGGTCGCGGGCTGCTCGTGCTCCGCGGGAGCGACCGCGTCGCCGGTGGTACGGGTGGCGTCGACCAGGATGATGGCCGCGTGGTCGTCGAAGTCGACGGCCGACGTGCGCCTGTCGACGACGACGCGCGGCTCGGGGACGGGACCGCTCACTGTGATCGGCGCCGTCAGGGTGATGTCACCGGCGGAGCGGCCCACCAGCACCTCATAGTCGCCGGGGTCGACGGTGAAGGCCCCGCCGGCCACGTCCCAGTGGGCGAGGTGCTCGGCTGACAGCCGGAACGTGAGGTCCAGCCTGTCGCCCGGAGACAGCGCGACCTTGCGGAAGTCGGCGAGCCGGAGCGAAGGGGCCTCGTAGCGGGCGTTCAACGCCCGGACGTAGAGCTGAACCACCTCGGATCCCTGCCGGGTTCCGGCGTTGGTCAGCGTGAGCGAGACCTCAACCGTACCGTCCTGGGGCAAAGTTCCCGAGGACAGCCGCAGGTCGCCGTAGGCAAACTCCGTGTAGGAGAGCCCGTGGCCGAAGGGGTACAGCGGAGCGGCCCGGTGGTACTGGTAGGTCCAGCCCGCCTTGATGATGTCGTAGTCCAGGGGGTGCGGAAGCTCGTCGTCGCCGCGATACCAGGTCTGCGGCAACCGCCCGCCCGGTTCGGCCTCGCCGAGCAGGACGGCGGCCACCGCCCGGCCGGTTTCCTGCCCGCCGTGAGACGTCCACACCACGGCGGGCAGGTGCTCATCGGCCCAGTCCAGAGCGTAGGGGTAGCTGCTCATGGTGACGAGCACGGTTTCAGGGCGCACCTCGGCGACCGCGCGCAGCAGCGCTTCCTGCCCCTCGGGCAGCGCGAGGTCCCGGCGATCCTCCGTCTCGCGGCCGTTGATGAGCGGGTGGTTGCCGAGCACCACGACGGCGACGTCTGCGTCCTCGGCCGCGGACCGGGCCGCTGCCGTACCGTCATGGAGCAGTTCCCGCTCCCAGCACTCGGCGTCGGCAGGAGTTTCGGCGGTGACGCTGACCCGCCCGTCAACGGGGTCGACGACAGCGTACCGGCCGGTGCGAACGTTGCGCAGCACCACGCCATCGGCGACCGCTTCAAGGTAGAAAGTTTCGTTGATGTGCCAGGTCTTGAGCACCTCCCGATCTGCGGCGAGCGAGCCGTCCGCCTGGAGGCTGAGGTAGCGGCCGTTGGCGGCGTCACGCAGCGTGGACGCCCCGCCGCCCCAGTCGACGACGTCGAAGGAGGACTTGCCCAGCAGTTCACCGGTGGAGCGTGAACGCAGGGCGATCCGGTCGGCGCCTTCCACGCGGACGACCTCGCCGAGCGCCGCCTCCAGCCCGGCGGCGACGCTGATCCGGTACGGCATGGTGCCGCTGTACCAGTCCTCGAACAACGTGTCCGCGAGCGGTCCGATGACGGCGACTCGCGGGTTGCGCTCCAGGGGCAGCAGGCCGTCGTTCTTGAGCAGCACCACCGACTCGGTCGCGGCGCGCAGGGCGAGAGCCCGGTGGTCGGCGCAGTCGATCACTTCGGGGCCGATGGCGGCGTACGGGTCGAGGTCCGGATCGAACTCCCCGAGCCGGAAGCGCAGCGAAAGTTGCCGTCGCACCGCGCGGTCGATGTCGTCCTCGTCGATCAGTCCTCGATCCAGCGCCTCGTGCAGCCTGCCGACCGGAGTCCCGCTGTCCTCGCCGTGGTCGGTGAAACTGTCGATCCCGGCCTTGAGCGCGGCGGCATGGGATTCGGCGTGATCGTCGAAGTAATGCTCCAGGTCGACCAGGTTGGACGGCGCCTCCGCGTCGCTGACCACGAACAGCTCGTGCCCGGTCGGCTCGGCCCAGCGCCGCAGCTCCGTCTCGATGAGCGGGCTGACGTGGCAGGGACGGCCGTTGACCAGGTTGTACGCGGCCATCGCGCCGGTGGCCAGGCCCGAGGCGACCACGGGCCGGAACGCTGCCAGATCGTATTCGTGCAGCACCCGGGGACGGACGCCGGAGGAGGTGACGCATCGGTCGTCCTCGTTGTTGTACGCGAGGAAGTGCTTGAGCACCGGGGCCGCACGAAGGAAGGCCGGGTGATCGCCGGCCAGGCCCTGGCAGTAGGCCACGCCGAGCCGTGCGGTGTGCACCGGGTCCTCGGAGTAGCCCTCCTCATTGCGCCCCCAGCGCGGGTCGCGCAACGGGTTCACCACGGGAGCCCACGCCTGCAGGCTGTTGGCGCCGGAGCCGATCACGGGCGGGCGGTGGCGGTGGAAGGCGCGCAGCTCGACCGAGACGGCCTCGGCGACCAGCCGCACCAACTCCTCGTCCCACGTCGCACCCAGGCCAACTGCCTGCGGAAATACCGTCGCCACCCCCAGCCACGCCACCCCGTGCAGGGCTTCGCTCCCGGTGCGGAACAAGGCGATGCCCAGACGCGGTACGGCAGGCGCGTACTGGTGCAGCATCGCGATTCTTTCGTCGAGTGTTAACCGTTCGAGTAGGTCATCGACGCGCTTGCGCATCGGCAGAGCGTGGTCCCTGAAGGGAAACGTGTCGGCTGCGGACGGAGGCGGGAAGCTCACGTGTCAGACCTCTAAGCAGGCTCGATGGGAGGGCGGTCAGCGAAGCGCATCGACGCTGTCACGAGCCTGCTGGAGTGTCAATGCCTCACAGGAGAGAAACTTTCGTTTAACAACTTCCCTTGTGCTGTCGGAAACATGTCATTAGTCTCGCGGCAACATAGAAGCGCTTCGACGACTTCGAAGGGTAACCCCCCATGACCCCCGAGTTGAACCGCAGAGCCTTCATCGGCGCCGCGGCGATGGTTCCTCTCCTCGCCGCCTGCAGCAACGCGCCCCAGCGGAAGATCGGCACGAACACCAAGACCGGGCTCCAGGCAGCGCTTCCGTCGTACGTGCCGAGCGCCTCCGTCAAGGCCGACATCCCGTCCGTGCCAGGGCCGCCCGGAGCGGCGACCGACCCCGCCTTTCTGGCCTACCCATCCCCGTCCACTGCGGTCAAGACCGTCTCGGCAGTGCCGGGCAAGGGCGGTAGCTACACCGCCGTCACTCCGCTCTGGGGGACGGCGCCGAAGCCGGGGAACTCCTTCTACGAGGCCATGAACAAGGCCCTGGGCGTCACCCTCACCATGAAGCCGGCGGACGGCAACAACTACAACACCATCGTCCCGCCGATGACGGCCGCCAAGCGCCTACCCGACTGGATCCAGCTGCCGACGTGGTGGAACACCAACTTCAACATCGGCGGGCTGGTCGGGACCCAGCTCGCCGACCTGACCCCCTACCTGGCCGGCGACAAGATCAAGAAGTATCCCAACCTCGCTGCCATCCCCACCGGCGCCTGGCAGGCCGGCGCGTGGGGCGACAAGCTGTACGGCATCCCCTCCTTCTCCAGCAACTTCGTCGTCAACGGGTGCATCTACTACCGGCGGGACATCCTGGAGGCGCGAGGAATCACCGCTGACCAGGTGAAGTCCGTCGATGACATGATGAACCTGGGCAAGGAGCTGACCGACGCCAAGCGCGGCGTGTGGGCCTTCGGCGACGTCTTCACCTACCTCTTCACCGCCTGGGACATCCCGTACAACTGGAAGGTCGAGGGTGGCAAGCTGGTCCACAAGTACGAGCTGCCGCAATACCTCGAGGCGCTCGACTGGCACTACCGCCTGGCGAAGGCCGGCTACCTCCACCCGGACGCGATCGCCGGGCAGAACGCCAACGGCATCACCCGCTTCTACTCGGGCAAGGAGCTGATCCACGGCGGCGGCACCGGCGGCTGGAACCTCACCGACCACGAGTCGGGCACCGCCGCCGACAAGAACTACCGGCGCGCCGCGTTCAACTACTTCACCCACGACGGCACGGGCAAGCCGCAGACCTTCCTGGGCGCCTCCACGAGCATCTTCAGCTATCTCAACGCCAACCTGAAGCCCGAGCAGATCGAGGAGTTGCTGGCGGTCGCCAACTATCTGGCCGCCCCGTTCGGGTCCGCCGAGTACACGATGGTCAACTTCGGGGTGGAGGGCGTCCACTACACGATGAAGGACGGAGTGCCGACCGCGAACGAGGACGGCAAGAAGTTCGTCCAGCCGCAGACCTTCCCGTTCCTGGCCTCGCTGCCCGCCGTGATCAGCAACCCCGGCGCCGGCCAGGTCACCAAGGACTACGCCGCCTGGCAGGCCGCAAATGTTAACGCTCTCTACAAGCCGGTGTTCTGGAACATGAACATCAACATGCCCCAGCAACTGTCCATGGCCAACGCGCCGCAGTCCATCGACGACGCCGTCAAGGACTGCTACCACGGCAAGAAGAAGGTCTCCGAGGTCCAGGAGGTCATCGACACCTGGAAGAAGAGCAGCCTGGACCGGCTCAAGGGGTGGATGACCGAGAACGTGCTGAACAAGTACGGCACGGGCCAGTGAACGAGGGCCTGACCTGGTGGGGTAGGCTGCGCCGCGACCGGTCACTGTTGATCATGGTGACGCCCGCGGTCGTCCTGCTCCTGATCTTCAACTACGCCCCGATGGTCGGGGTCATCACCGCCTTCCAGTACTACGACCCGCTGGTGGGGATCTGGAGCAGTGACTGGGCAGGACTCGACCAGTTCCGCCAGCTCTTCACCGACCCGCTGTTCTGGGGCGCGCTGAAGAACACGCTCTACCTGAGTTTCGTCCAGCTCGTCCTGTTTTTCCCCGTCCCGATCGCGCTGGCGATCCTCCTCAACTCGGTGCTCAGCGAGCGGGTGCGCAACTTCGTCCAGTCGGTCGTCTACCTGCCGCACTTCTTCTCGTGGGTGCTGGTCATCACGATCTTCCAGCAGATGCTGGGCGGCGCGGGCGCGCTCAACCAGTTCCTGCGCTCGCACGACCTCCAGACCTGGGACGTGATGACCAACCCGGACACTTTCGCGCTCCTGGTCACCTTCCAGGGGGTGTGGAAGGAGGCCGGCTGGGGGATCATCGTCTTCCTGGCCGCGCTGGCCGCCATCAACCCCGGCCTCTATGAGGCGGCGGCCGCGGACGGCGCCGGGCCCTTCCGGCGGATATGGCACATCACCCTGCCGGGCCTGCGGGGAGTCATCGTGCTGATGCTGGTGCTCCGGCTCGGCGGAGCGCTCTCCGTCGGGTTCGAGCAGTTCCTCATCCAGCGGGACGCGGTCGGCCACGAGAGCGCGGAGGTGCTCGACACCTACGCCTTCTATTACGGCGTCGCCACGGCCAACTACAGCTTCGGCGCGGCGGCCGGGCTCTTCAAGAGCGTGATCTCGCTCCTGCTCATCTGGGGCGCCAACAGGTTGGCGCACTCCTTCGGCGAGGACGGGTTGTACCGGAAATGACCAAGGTATTCACCATCGGAGGCGCCAGGCGCGCGGTGCGGGCGCCGCGAGCGCGGCGGGCGACACGCCCGAGCTGGCAGGAACCGCCGACTGTCGCCGGTCAGTCGGCCAAGGGCATCACCCTCGGCGGTGTGCTGCTGGTCGTGCTGGTCCCTCTGTGGATCGTCGTGGTGACCAGCCTGTCCACCCGCGGCGCCATCGGCCGGGCCGGCGGCCTGGTGATCTGGCCGGATGGCCTGACCTTCCAGGCATATGAGGAGATGCTGACCGACTCGACCGTACGTACCGCGCTGCTGGTGAGCCTCGGCATCACCGTCGTCGGCACGGCGCTGTCCATGGTGGTGTCGGTCCTGTGCGCGTACGGCCTGTCGCGGCCGCGTTCGCTCGGGCACCGCTTCATCTTGGTGCTGCTGATCGTCACGATGTTCGTGGGCGGCGGCCTCATCCCGACCTTCCTGGTGGTGACCGGGCTCGGCGGCTATGGCCAGTGGTGGGCGCTGATCCTCCCGAGCGCGGTCTCGGTCTTCAACATCCTGGTGCTCCGCTCCTTCTACTCCAGCACCGCGGGCGAGCTGATCGACGCGGCGCGGATGGACGGCGCGTCGGACTGGCGGATCCTCCTGTCCGTCGTCCTGCCCACCTCGCGGGCGGTGACCGCGGTGATCGCGCTCTTCTACGCCGTCGGCTACTGGAACTCCTTCTTCAACGTCATGCTCTACATGCCGACAGAGAGCGAGAAGTGGCCGCTGCAGTACGTCCTGCTGACCTACGTCAACCGCGGAGTCGGCATGCCCGGCATGGTCAACGCCGGCTTCGGCATGGCACACGCGCAGACCGCCCCCCTGTCGCTGCAGATGGCCGTGGTGGTCCTCACCCTGGTGCCGCTCGTGCTCGTCTACCCGTTCGTTCAGAAGCACTTCCGGACCGGCGTCCTGACCGGCGCCATCAAGGGCTGAACCGATGGTGACCATCGCCGATGTGGCCAAGGCGGCGGGCGTCTCCCCGAGCACGGTCAGCTATACGCTCAGCGGCAAGCGCCGCGTCTCCGCCGAGACCCGGCGGCGCGTCGAGCGGTGCGTGATCGAGCTCGGATACCACCCGAACGCGGGCGCCCGGGCGCTGGCGGGCAAGCGCTCGCACATCCTCGCTCTGGCAGTGCCGCTCCGCAGCGACGTGTACGTGCCGATCATGATGGAGATCGCCACCTCGGTCACCGTGGCCGCCCGCAAGCACAGTTACGACGTCCTGCTGATCACCAATGACGAGGGCCCCGGCGGTATCCGCCGCCTCGCCGCCAGCGGCCTGGCCGACGGCGTCATCCTCATGGACGTCGAGCTGGACGACAAGCGCATCCCGACGCTGGGGGACCTGCGTACCCAGGCGGCGCTCATCGGCCTGCCCGACGATCCCCGAGGGCTGTCCTGCGTCGACCACAACTTCTCCGCCGCAGGCGCGCTGTGCGCGGATCATCTGGCCGACCAGGGCCACCGCGACATCGCCTTCATCGGCTACGGCTCCGGCATCTACCGGCGGCACGCAGGATACGCCGAGCGAACCCTGGCGGGGTTCCGCGCGCGTGCGGAGGAGCGCGGTCTGCGCTTCCTGCACCGTCCATGCGAGGGCACCTATGAGAGCACGGCCGGTGCGCTCGGACGGATCCTGTCGGACAGGCCCGACACCACCGGCTTCGTGGTGCAGAACGAGGGAGCCATCGGGCCGCTGCTCGACCTCCTGCGCGCCGGCGGGCGGACGGTTCCCGAGGACGCGTCGGTGATCGCCCTGTGCCCCGAACATCTGCCCGAACGGTACGCGCCCGCCCTCACAGCGGTAACCGGCCCCGCGAAGGAGCTCGGCCGGATCGCCGTCGAGCAGGTCATGTCACGGATCACCGCGTCTATGCGTGGCGAGCAGCCCACCGACGAACTGGTGCTGCTCGCCCCCACCCTGACCATCCGCGAGAGCACCGGCCCGGCCCCCCGGCACAGCCTCATCTAGGAGCACTCCATATGTCCCCCCAATTTTCGCGACCCCGAGGCCTGGCGCATCGAGGACGCTTTCCTGCGCGACGGAGCGCGGCTCCCGATCAGGGCGGAGGAAGCGTGATGTTCTTCGGCGGCGACTACAACCCCGAGCGGTGGGACGAAGCGGTCTGGAAGGAAGACGACGCGCTGATGCGCCGCGCCAGGGTCAACCTGGCGACGGTCGGCGTCTTCTCCTGGGCGCTGCTGGAGCCGGAAGAGGGCCGCTACGACTTCGCCTGGCTCGACGCACACCTCGACCGGCTCCACGCCAACGGCGTCTCGGTGGACTTGGCGACTCCCACGGCCTCCCCGCCACCGTGGTTCACCCTGGCCCATCCCGACGCCATGCCCGTCACACGAGACGGCGCCCGGCACATTCACGGCAGCCGGGACACCTATTGCCTGGCCTCCCCCGCCTACCGCACTGCTGCGCGAAACATCGCAAGAGCACTCGCGGAGCGGTACGGCGAGCATCCGGCGGTCGTGATGTGGCACGTGCACAACGAGTACGTCACGCTCTGCTGGTGCGACCACACCGCCGCCGCGTTCCGCGACTGGTTGCGTGACCGTCACGGGTCGCTTGAGGCTCTCAACGAGGCGTGGGGGACGGCGTTCTGGAGTCAGCGGTACGGCTCCTGGGAGCAGGTGCTGCCGCCGCGTGCCACCAACTGGCACCAGAACCCGGGCCAGCACCTGGACTTCCGGCGGTTCTGGTCCGACCTGGTGCTGGTGGCCTTCCGGGAGCAGCGCGACGCGATTCGCGAGCACAGCGACCGGCCGGTGACGACCAACATGATGCTTCCCGGCTACCAGAACGTGGACCTGTGGGCCCTGGGCCGCGAGGTGGACGTGATCGCCATCGACCACTACCCGGACGCGCCGGGCCTGGCCGCCGCCGCGGACACCGCCTTCGCCGCCGACCGCGCCCGCTCCTTCGCTGGCGGGCGCCCCTGGCTGCTGATGGAGCAGGGCACCAACACCGTCTACGACGGCGACCGGATCCTCGGCAAGGAGCCCGGCGAGATCCTGCGCCACACGATCGGCCACATCGCCCGTGGCTCGGAGGGCGCCCTGTTCTTCCAGTGGCGGCAGTCCCGCGCCGGGGCCGAGCAGTGGCACTCGGCGATGGTTCCGCACGCGGGAGCCGACAGCCGGATCTTCCGCGAGGTCCAGGCGGTGGGCGAGGCCGTCGAGCGGCTCGGCGAGGTCGAGGGTTCGACGGTCACCGCGCAAGTGGCCGTGCTGCACGACGCGGACGCCTGGTGGGCGCTGGAGGTCGACGGCCTGCCCTCGGCGGACCTCGACTATCACGGCAGCCTGCGCCGCGCCCACCGCGCGCTGTGGGAGGCCGGAGTCACGGTCGACTTCGCCCACCCCGAGCACGACCTGAGCCGGTACCGATTCATCGTCGCTCCGGCCCTCTTCCTGCTCTCCGACGCCGGGGCGGCGAACCTGCGCCGCTACGTCTTCGGCGGCGGGACGCTGCTCGTCCAGCACTTCACCGGCTCCGTCGACGAGTACCTCCACGCCCGCCTCGGCGGCTACCCCGCGACGCCGCTGCGCGAGGCGCTGGGCATCCGTGTCGAGGAGCACCGTCCGCTGCGGCGAGGCGAGCACATTGTCCTGTCGGACGGCACCCGAGCCACGGTCTGGAGCGAACTGCTGCGCACCGAGGGCGCCGAAACGGTCCTCACCTACACCCACGGCATGCTCACCGGGCAACCCGCCCTCACCCGGCACCGGTTCGGTCAGGGCGAGGGCTGGTACCTGTCGACGCGGCTCGACGACCCCGGTTACGCCGCCCTGATCACCCGGATCCTCGGGGTCGGCGCGGAGCCGCCCGGCGTCGAATCCGTCACCCGGCATGCCACGGACGGTCGCAGCTGGCAGTTCCTCCTCAACCACACCGCCACAACCATCAGCCTCCCCGAAAGCGCCCACGATCTGCTGACCGGCGCTCCCGTGAGCGAGCTGCCGCCAGGCGGCTGCGTCGTTCTGAGGAAGAACCGATGATCACCTGGGGCCATGACGCCCTACGACTCGAGATCAGTGACGACGCTCGCCTGGTCTACCTCGGCCCGCCCGGCGGCGAGCCGTACCAGGCGGCGCTCCCGCTGGTCGAGGTGACCGCGACCGGGCACGGCCGCCATTGGTCGACCCACCGGCTCGTCGACACCACCATCGGCGCGCGGATGCGCTACCGGCGACACCACGCCACCGCGGACGTGCTCACCGTCGAACTTCACGACCCGCAAACGGGGCTCGCCGCGGAGGTGATCTACCGGTCGCCGGAGGGCTTGCCCGTGCTCCGCAGTGAGGTGATCCTCCGCAACGAGGGCGAGGAGACGCTGCTGCTGGAGTCGGTCACCTCCCTGACGGTCGGCGGGCTCACCGCCGACGTGGACAGCGCCGACGTGCTGTGGGCCGACAACGACTGGCTCGCCGAGTACAGGTGGCAGCGCCGGCCGCTGCGTGTCACCTCCCCACAGCTCAGCGGCCGGGTCAGGTACGGCAACGGCAAGTGCTGCTTCACCCTGGCCGGGCAGGGGGTCTGGTCGAGCTGCGGCAACCTCCCGATGGGCGGCCTGGCCGACCGCGAGACCGGCCGCACGTGGCTGTGGCAGATCGAGCACAACGGCGGTGGCTGGCGCTGGGAGTGCGGGGAGCGCGAAGGCGCCGCCTACGTGGCGCTGTCCGGTCCCAGCGACGCCCACCACGGCTGGCGTCACCCGCTGGCGCCCGGCGAAGAGTTCCGCTCCGTGCCCGTCGCGCTCGCCGTGGGCGACCACGACGGAGCCTTCGCCGCGCTGACCCGATATCGCCGGGCCATCCGCCGCCCGCACCCGGACCACCAGTGGCTGCCCGTCATCTTCAACGACTACATGAACTGCCTGATGGGCGATCCCACGACGGAGAAACTGCTTCCCCTCATCGACGCGGCGGCGGAAGCCGGGGCGGAGTACTTCGTCATCGACGCCGGCTGGTACGCCGACGCCGACGAGGACTGGTGGGGCTCGGTCGGGGCGTGGGAGCCGTCCGCCTCGCGCTTCCCAGGTGAGCGGGGCATCCACGAGGTCCTGGATCGCATCAGGGCACGTGGCATGACCCCCGGCCTGTGGCTGGAACCTGAGGTGATCGGCGTCCGCAGCCCTCTGGCGGAGTCCCTGCCCGACGAGGCGTTCTTCCGCCGCGACGGCGTCCGTGTCACCGAGAACCTCCGGCACCACCTGGACCTGCGCCACCCGGCGGCCCGCGGCCACCTCGACCGGGTGGTGGACCGCCTGGTCAGCGAGTGGGGCATCGGCTACCTCAAGCTGGACCACAACATCGACCCCGGCTCCGGAACGAGCAGCCATGACGGCGAGGCCCCCGCCGCCGGGCTGCTCGGCCACAACCGCGCCCAGCTCGACTGGCTCGACGGCATCCTGGACCGCCACCCGCGCCTGGTGCTGGAGAACTGCGCCTCCGGGGGCATGCGCTCCGACCACGCCCTGCTCTCCCGGCTCCAACTGCAGTCCACCAGCGACCAGCAGAACCTGCAGCTCTACGCGCCCATCGCGGCCTCGGCCCCCACCGCCGTCCCGCCCGAGCAGGGCGCCGTCTGGGCCTATCCGCAGCCTGGGGACTCCCCGGACGAGGTGGCGTTCACCATGGCCGGCGCGCTGCTCGGCCGGATCCACCTGTCCGGCCTGATCACGGAACTCGGCCCCGAAGCCCGCGACCTCGTCCACGAGGCCGTGACCGTCTACAAGGACCTCCGGGCCGACCTGCCGCAGGCCGTACCCGCCTGGCCGCTCGGCCTGCCGGCCTGGGACGACCCGTGGATCGTGCTGGCCCTGCACGCCCCGACCGCCACCTATCTCACCCTCTGGCGACGCGGCGGCGAGGAAACCCTCCGCCTGCCGTACCCGAACCGAGCAGAACTGCTCTATCCCGCCGGCGGCAAGACCGCGATCAGAGCGGGTCGGCAGCTCACCGTGACCCTGCCCACCGCTCCGTCCGCAGCGTTGCTCCGCCTCCGATGAAAGGACCACGCGGCGTGTCCAACCCTCATCCGGTTATCGCCGGATTCCATCCCGACCCCAGCATCTGCCGCGTCGGCGACGACTACTACCTCGTCTGCTCCAGCTTCGAATACTTCCCCGGCGTGCCCGTCTTCCACAGCCGCGACCTCGTGCGCTGGACGCAGATCGGCAACGCGCTGGAGCGGCCGAGCCAGTTGCGCCTGTCCGCCGGCACCCTCTCGTCGGCCGGGGTCTACGCGCCCACGCTCCGCCACCACGACGGCCGGTTCTGGCTGATCGTCACCGTCGTGGCCGATGGCGGCGGCAACATGCTGTTCACCGCCACCGACCCGGCCGGGCCGTGGTCCGACCCGATCCGGCTGCCCGGCGTCCCCGGCATCGACCCCGATCTGGCCTGGGACGCCGACGGCACCTGCTGGTGTACGGTCGCCGGGATCGTGCAGGTGCGTATCGACCCGCGGACGGGAGAGACGTTCGGGGAGCCGCACAAGCTCTGGTCAGGCACGCCGGGCGCGGCCGCCCCGGAGGCGCCGCATCTCTACCGGATCGGTGACTACTGGTACCTGCTCATCGCCGAGGGCGGCACCGAGCGGGGCCACGGCGTGTCGATCGCCCGCGGGCCCGCGCCCGACGGGCCGTTCGAGCCGTGCCCGGCCAACCCGATCCTGACGCACCGCAGCACCGGCCATCCGGTCCAGAACACCGGCCACGCGGATCTCGTCCAGGCTCCCGACGGCTCCTGGTGGATGGCCTTTCTCGGTGTTCGGCCCGGTGGAGGCACTCCCGGCTGGCATGTCCTCGGCCGTGAAACCTTCCTCGCCCCGGTGACCTGGGAGGAGGGCTGGCCGGTCGTCGGCGGGATCGTCTCCGGCTCGCCGTCCGGATCGTTCATGGACGACTTCGACCTGGCTGAGCTTCAGGCTTGCTGGATCTCGATGCGGAGCCGCCCGGCGGACCTGTACACCACCAAGGAGCGGGCCGGATCGCTGACGCTCCGCGCCGCCGGCGCCTCCCTGGACGAGCACGACGTGACCTTCCTCGGCCGCCGCGCGCAGCACCTGAGGTGGCGGGCCAGGACCCTGATCGACTCCGCGCAGGGGCGCGGCGGCCTGGCGGTCCGGCTCGACGAGCACCACCACTACGAGATCGAGGCGGGCGACGGCCGGGTCCAGGTCATCGCCCGCATCGGCTCGGTACGGAGCGTGGTCGCGGAACAGGCCGTCCCCGCCGGTCCGCTGGTGCTCGCGGTCCAGGCCGACGACCCGCGGTCTCCCGGTGATCCGCGCTCGGCGCCCGACACGCTCTCGTTCAGCGTCGAGGGCTCCACCGTGCTCGCCTCCCTCGACGGCCGCTTCCTGTCCACCGAGGTGGCGGGCGGCTTCACCGGCCGGGTGATCGGCATGTACGCCGCGACCGGCACCGTCCACTTCGACTGGTTCGACTACGAGGTCACGCCATGAACTCCCTGCCGGCGCCGGCCGCCTGATCCTCACGCACCGCATCCACTCCACGGCGCAGCAGGCGCTGTGGCGACTCATGGAAGGGAACAAATGAGGAGAACCCCCCTCTCGCGCGCGGCGAGCCTTCTCATCGCGCTGATCACCGTACTGGGGCTGGCCAGCAGTCCCACCGCGGCCTCGACCGACAAGGGCGTCCGCAGCGCGATGGATGTCGTGGCGGCGATGCAGCCCGGCTGGAACCTGGGCAACACGCTGGACGCGATCCCCGACGAGACCTCATGGGGCAACCCGCGGGCCACCAAGGCTCTGTTCGAAACCATCCGTGCCCAGGGCTTCCGCAGCGTCCGCATCCCCGTCACCTGGACCGACCACCAGTCCGCCACCGCGCCGTACACCATCGACGCGAAGTGGATGAACCGGGTCAAGGAGGTCGTCGACCTGGCGCTCGCCTCCGACCTCTATGTCCTGATCAACGTCCACCACGACTCATGGCAGTGGATCGCCAAGATGGCCACCGACCGCGACCAGGTGGTCGCCCGCTTCAACGCCTCCTGGACCCAGATCGCCGCCGCGTTCCGCGACGCGCCGCGCAAGGTGCTCTTCGAGAGCGTCAACGAACCCCAGTTCGACAACGCCACCGAGGAGGAGGCGACCAAGCTCCTGGCCGAGCTCAACCGCTCCTTCCACGGCATCGTCCGCGCCTCCGGCGGCCAGAACGCCGACCGCATCCTGGTGCTGCCGACCCTCCACACCAACGCGTCCCAGAATCTCCTGGACGCCCTGAACGGTGAGATCACCTCGCTGAACGACAAGAACCTGGCCGTGACCATCCACCACTACGGCTACTGGCCGTTCAGCGTGAACATCGCCGGAGTCACCACCTTCAACGAAGAGTCCCAGCAGGAACTCATCGGCTACTACGACAGGACGGCCCAGACGTTCATCTCCCGCGGCATCCCGGCGATCCTCGGTGAGTACGGCCTGCTCAGCTTCGACGTGGACGTGAACGCCGTCCAGCGGGGTGAGAAGCTGAAGTTCTTCGAACTGCTGGGCTACCAGGCGCGGATCAAGAAGCTGACCACGATGTGGTGGGACAACGGCCAGCACCTCAACCGGGAGACCCTGCAGTGGAAGGACCCCGAGCTGTTCGCCCAGATCAAGTCGAGCTGGACCACGCGTTCGGGCACGGCTTCCGCTGATTCGATCTACGTGCCGAAGTCGAGTGCGATCGCGGCCCAGTCGCTCACCCTGAACCTGAACGGGACCTCGTTCCGTGGACTCTGGCATGGCGATGCCAGGCTCGCCCCGGGCCGGGACTACACGGTGTCCGGCGACAAGCTCACGCTCACGGCGGCCGCCCTCACCCGGCTGGCGGGCGATCGCGCCCACGGCGTCAACGCGACGATCCAGGCCCGGTTCTCCCAGGGCATCCCGTGGCAGATCAACGTGATCAGTTACGAGACGCCGGTGTTGTCGGGCGCGGCCGGCACCACCGAGTCCCTGACCGTCCCGGCCCAGTTCCGGGGTGACCGGGTGGCGACGATGGAGGCCAAGTACGCCGACGGCACCAACGCCGCTCCCCACGAGTGGACGTCCTACAAGGAGTACGGCAGGACCTTCTCTCCCGACTACGCCGGCAACTCCATCCGCCTCCTCAAGGACTTCCTCGGCGTCATGCGCGAGGGCGCCCCGCTGACGCTCACCTTCCACTTCTGGAGTGGCGCCAAGGTCACCTACCAGGTGACCAGGTCCGGCGACACGGTCACCGGCACCGCGTCGTGACTCTTCTGATCTGACGCCACCGCCCCGCGCATACGCGGGGCGGTGGCGTCGGCTTGCACGAACACGTCCCGGATCCCGCCGACACGAGTCCACCCCCTCGAAGCCCACCGGTCTGCGAGGACGGCGCGGTACCGGCTTGCCGTAGCCGGGTGAGAAGTCTTCGAAATAGCGAGGGGGCGTGCCTATTCTCAGGGCAGCGCGAAAGTTTCTCGCGAAACCGTACTATCGAACATCTTGTGCGGGAAAGCCCTGCCGTACCAGCGATGACAGCCATGCCCTGGCTCTGCATGCCGGCCGCTGCGACGCTCGCCCGCATGGGTGCGAGGCGAAACCACCCGTTTGCCATCAGTGACGGCGTCCTGGCAGCAGGAAAGTTTTCGTCGGACTTGCTCTATAGTTTCCTTGGTGTAGGTGATGATTCGTGGCCTGCCGCCCCGCGTGGGCAGGACGCATCGCCTACGGTCCGGCCGCCCTGGCGCCCGGTGCGACAATGGCCGGGGACAAGCCGTGGCGGACCCGCCGCTGATGAGGAAGGGTGCACGTGACGGACAACCGATCGGGCGAACCGGCGGCCGACGAGCAGAGCCCGCGTGGTGACGGACCGGCGTCGGTCACCATCGCGTACATCGCCGAATCCGCGGGCGTCTCGATCCCCACCGTGTCGAAAGTGCTCAACGGACGGTCGGGAGTCTCGGAGCAGACCCGTGCCCGTGTCGAAGAGCTGATCAACCGGCACGGATACCGCAGGCCCTCGGCCAGCCGGAGCAATGTCGTGGAGCTCGTGTTCCGCGAGCTTGAGCACATGTGGGCCGTGGAGATCATCCGCGGTGTGGAGCAGGTGGCGCGAAAGACCCGCGTCGGGGTCATGGTTTCGGAGTTCGGCCTCCACGGCACGCCTACGATGTCCATCGACGACACGGTCGGCCGGCGCCCTAGCTGCGTCTTGTCAGTGGCCCAGCTCTCGCCGTCCGAGCGTGACAAGTTGAAGGCGAAAGGCATCCCGTTCGTCGTCTTCGACCCGATCGAGGAGTTGCCGGACGGCGTCCCCTTCGTGGGCGCCACCAACTGGAGGGGTGGCCAGACGGCGACCCGGCACCTGCTCGAACTGGGGCACCGCCGCATCGCCATGATCAGCGGCCCGGATCATGCCTTCTGCCGCGCCAGAGTGGCCGGCTACCTCTCCGCGCTGGCTGAAGCCGACGTGCCCGCGGATCCCGAACTCCTGGTCAGGACCCTTCTCACCCGCGATGACGGCTGTGCCGCGGCGCGCGAGCTCCTGTCCAGGCCTGACCGGCCGACCGCGATCTTCACCGCGAACGACATGCAGGCGCTCGGCGTCTACCAAGCCGCTCGCGAGCTCGGGCTGTCCATCCCCGGGGACCTGAGCGTGGTGGGCTTCGACGATGTTCCGGTCGTGGCCTGGGTCGATCCGCCTCTGACCACGGTCCACCAGCCGCTGAGCGAGATGGCGGTCGCCGCCACCGAACTGGCGCTGGCCATCGGCCGCGGGGAGTCGGTCCCCCAAGCGGGGCTGGAGCTCGCGACAACTCTCACGGTCCGCGAGAGCACAGCACCACCGAGGGACTGAGCTGTTTCGGTGGAGCAGATCCACCAAGGCGTCCACGTCCGGGGACGACCTGCTCGGCGAGGGGAGCCCTCGGGGCGCCTGCTGGCGAACTCGGCCCGTTGACCCTTGGATGCCGCGCTCCGGCTCAGGCGGGCGGGAGCATGGGAGGTCCGGTGCTCTCGCGTACGACGAGTTCGGTGGCCAACTCGACGCGGCTCTGCGGCAGTTGCTCGCCTTGGGCCAGTGTCAGCAGCATCGAGGTTGCCGCGGCGGCCATCTCGGTGAGGGGCTGGCGGATGGTGGTCAGCGGTGGAACGGCCCACCGCACGGACGGCATGTCATCGAAGCCGATCACGCTGAGATCATCCGGGATGCGCAGGCCGAGCCGATGGGCCGCGTGGTAGACGCCGATGGCCTGGCCGTCGTTCGTGGCGAAGATCGCGGTTGGCCGGTCGGGCAGGCGCAGCATGCGGTGCGCTTGGGCCAGACCGCCCTCGATGAAGAAGTCCCCCCGGCCGATCAGCTCCGGGTCGACGGGCACGCCGGCCATGTCGAGGGCGGTGCGGTAGCCGTCGAGACGGGCCCGGCTGGACAGCGCGGAGTCGGGCCCCGTGATGATGGCGATACGGCGATGCCCGAGCTCCAGGAGGTGGTGGGTGGCCGTGAGCCCGCCGTTCCAGTTGCCGGCGCCGACCGATGGGATGTTCCGCGCGGGAGTGTCGGCCGGATCCAGCAGGACCAGCGGGATCTCGCGGCGGGCGAGTTGTTCGTGCTGGGTCTCGGTCAGGCCGGAGAACACCGCGATCACGCCGCTCGGGCGGCGCCGCAGCACGCTCTCCAGCCAGGCGTCTCCGGCGGCGTGGTCACGGTGCAGGTCCGATATCCCCACCAGGAGGTCGTGCTGGCGGGCGACCTCCGCCACGCCTTTGGTGATCTCGACGGGATAGTCGCCCTCCAGAGCGTGGAAGACGAGCTCCACCAGGGCCGTCGGCATGGAGCGGCGGCGCTGGCGGCGGTAGCCGTGCCGGCGGATGAGCTCCTCCACGGCGGCGCGGGTTTCGGACGACACCTCGGAACGGCCGTTCACGACCTTGGAGACCGTCGCGGTGGAAACTCCGGCCAGCTCGGCGAGCTGAGCGAGGGTGAGAGGAGACGGCTCCGTGGGCATGGCGGCAGTTTAGTCACGGAGCGCGGGGAAACGGGCAGCCGCTGACGGAGGGGCGACCCGGATCGCCGGGCCGCCCCGAAACGGTGTTCCGAGCCGGAGGGCCGTCTCGCGGACGGGCGCGAGCAGGGCGGCCCTGCCACCCGGCTCCGAGCCGGACCCTGTCACGTCATCAGCGTTGCAGTGTCAGCAGACCGGGCCGGTAGGGCAGGAGGCCGTAGTCGCCGCCGGAGTTGGGGTTGCGTCCCTGGTAGAGCAGCTGCAGGTTGCAGGGATCGACGGTCATGGTCTGATCGGCGCCGGCGCGGATCAGCTCGCCGTGGCTGATGTCGTTGGTCCAGGTGGCGCCGCTGTTGGCCTTGCCTGCGAAGGGGTTGCTCTCGGTGGCGGCCTGGGGTGTCCACGAGCCGTTCAGACTGGTGGCGGTGAACGAGCGGAAGTAGCGGCCCTGCGAGCCGATCGCCTCGACGAGCATGAGGTATTTGTTCTGGCCCTGGAGCTTGTAGACCTGAACGGCCTCGAACAGGTTGTTCGTCGTGTCGCTCATGATCACCGTCGAGGTCGAGCCGAAACTGCCCGGGAAGTTCCCGATGGGCATGCTGGCCCGGTAGATCTTGCCGTTGTCCCCGGCGAAGAACAGGTACATGTTGGTGCTGTCACCGATGAGCGTCTGGTCGATGGGGCCTGTTCCGGAGCCGGAGATGCTTCCGGAGAAGAGCACCTGCTGCGATGACCAGCCGTTCGGATTGGTGGGGTCGCTGGAGGTCCGGTAGGAGAAGGCGGTCCCGCCCCACTGGTAGGCGAGCACCCAGACGTTCTTCGGGGCGAAGTAGAAGAGCGTGGGCGCCACTGTGGAGGAGGACATCGTGTTCTGGCTGGCCGAGGCCATGTCGGACCAGTTGGTGAAGAGGCCGAAGTTCATCGAACCCCAGCTCGTTCCCGTGTCGTGCGTCGTGGCGTAGACGAGGTGCCTGCCGTTGTAGGGGGCGACGGTGAAGTCCTTGAGCGAGACCCACCCCGACTTCGGGTTCGCCAGCGCGCCGGTCGATGTCCAGCGGTACGTCGACGGAAGATCGCACTGACCGGGGTTGCCGCCGCCGTCCACCCGGACGAGCTGCCACTGCTGGTTGTTGCCGCCCCAGTCGTCGTACTGGACGATGTTGGCGCCGTCGGCGGTGGAGGCGCCCTGGACCTCCAGGGCCTTGTTGCTGTGGCGCGAGATGAACCTGACATAGCCGTCCGAGCTGTCGGCCAGTCGCCACTGCTGGTTGGTGCCGTTGCCGTCGGCCCATTGCACGATCGCGCCGCCGTTGGCGGTGGAGAAGTTGTAGACGTCGAGCACCTTGCCGGAGTGGCGGGACTTGATGCGGTAGTAGCCGCCGCCGGAGTCGACGAACTGCCATTGCTGCTGGTTCTGGTTGTTACGGGTCCACTGGGTGATGCGGCCGCCGTCGGCGGTCGAGAGGTTGTAGACGTCCAGGGCCTTGCCGCTGTTGCGGTTGACCAGGACGTACCAGGCGTTGGTGTCGACGGTGGCCGCGTTGGCGGACTGAGTCTGAAGGGCGACGAACAGGCTCGCCAGTAAGGTGACCACCGTCGCGAGAACGGATAGGGATCTAAATTTCATGATGTGCTCCGATTTATCCGACTTGGGCGAGTTGCCATTCCTGGTTGGTGCCTTCCCGTGTCGACGTGTGCGTCAGGGGGTGGTGAGGTCGAAGCGGCGTACGGTGACCGCGCCGCCGAGGGACTGGGTGGCGTAGTTGAAGATCCCGAAGCGGTAGCCCATGAAGAACTGCCAGGCGTTGTTCAGGGTGAAGGCCGGGCCGAGGCTGACGAAGTTGCTGCCGTCGGTGCTGTAGGAGAAGCGGGCCTGCCTGCCGGAGCCGGGCCTGATGTCGGCGTTGACCCGCAACCAGATCCGGCCGCCTGAGATGTTGGCGCCGGCCGCCTCGGTGCCGGTGCCGGTGGTCTGCCAGGAGCTGTTCATGGTCAGCCCGTTGGTCATCACGACCCGGTTGACGCCGTTGTCGCGTTTGACGCCGATCCAGGCCGACTGGTCGCGCAGCATCGCCAGCCCGGCGCGGTCGCCGTTGGCCAGCTGCGAGTAGTCGAGCTCGATCGTCGCCGTCGACGACGGGCCCTGGATGCGGTGGGTCAAAGTATTCCGGGCGTTGTAGAGGTCGTTGGTGACCGTCGCGGTCTGCAGGCGCAGGCCGTTGCCGGTGGAGAAGCGGCTGGTGTCAGGGTTGTGGTTCCACTCCCAGCGGTGGCCGAGGCTGCCTGAGGTGAAGGTGTCGGGGCCGATCATGGAGGCCACGGTCCGGCTGGTCTGGATGTCCGGCTTCGGGTAGTTGACGCCCCAACCGCCGTTGACGGTCTGGACGGTCGGCCAGTCGTCGGTCCAGGTGATCGGCGCGAGCGCCGGGACCCGGCCGCCGGGGTAGGCGTCGACGAACGACATGTAGTACCAGGCGCCGTTCTGGGTCTGGACGAGCCCGCCCTGGTGGGGCACGCCGCCGCCGGAGATGGGCCCTGGCATGTTGAGCAGGACCTGGCGCATCTCGTACGGGCCCCATGGCGACGTGGAGCGGAGCACGTACTGGCCGTTGGCGGGGCGGGTCAGCCAGATGTAGTAGTAGCCGTTGCGCTTGTAGAAGCGGGAGCCCTCCAGGGTGCCAACGTTGCTCGGGGTCTGGAACACCTGCTGGGAGCGCACCTGGCTGAGCCCGTCGGCCGAGAGCTGGGCCACGCTGATGGTGCTGTTGCCGTAGGCGACGTACATGGTGTCGTTGGTGTCGATCAGCAGGCCGGCGTCGTAGTAGCAGTTGTTGATCTGCGAGCGCTTGGTCCACGTGCCGTCGACGGCTGAGGCGGTGTAGACGTAGGTCCGGTTGAACTCGACGCAGCCGATCCAGTAGTAGGTGCTGTTGCTGGGCCGGTAGTTCAGGGTCGAGGCCCAGATGCCCTTCACGTACGCCCGGCCGCCGTTGAGGTCGTAGGCGCCGGAGTTGAAGTCGAGCCTCGGGACCGAATGTCCGGCGTACTCCCAGTCGACCAGGTTGTAGGAGCGCAGGATCGGCGCGCCCGGCGAGTAGTGCATCGTCGAGGCCGAGTAGTAGTAGGCGTCGCCGACCCGGATGATGTCGCCGTCGGCGAAGTCCTGCCAGACGACCGGGTTGGTGTAGTCGCCGCCCGGGTTCGGGTCGCTGCCGATCGGGACGAGTTGCCACTGCTGGTTGTCGCCGCCCCAGTCGTCGTACTGGACGATGTTGGCGTTGTCGGCGGTGGAGGCGTTCTGGACCTCCAGGGCCTTGGCGCTGTTGCGGTTGATCAGGCGTACGTAGCCGCCCGCCGAATCGGCCAGGCGCCACTGCTGGTTGGTGCCGTTGTGGTCGGTCCACTGGACGATCGCGCCGCCGTTGGCGGTGGAGGAGTTGCTGACGTCCAGGACCTTGCCGCTGTTACGGGACTTGAGGCGGTAGTAGCCGCCGCCGGAGTCGACGAACTGCCATTGCTGCTGGTTCTGGTTGTTACGGGTCCACTGCGTGATCCGGCCGCCGTCGGCGGTGGATGCGTTGTAGACGTCCAGGGCCTTGCCGCTGTTGCGGTTGATCAGGACGTACCACGCGTTGGTGTCGACCGTGGCGGCCGACGCCGTGGGCGTGAGGAGCACGCCCACGAGAAGCAGGGACGAGAGCACCGCGAGCACGCGCCTCACAGGAACCTCCAGAGGTTGTTGTTCGAGCCGTTGTCGTCGGCGAGCACGACCTGCGAGCCCTGGGACGTCCCACCGAGCCCGAGGACCCGGCCGCCGTTGGCGCACTGGACGCGGAAGGCGGCACCCGACCCGTAGCGCAGCCGCCAGCGGTGGTCGTCGGTGCCGCTGTCGGCCCACTGCGTGACGCGCGAGCCGGAGGCGGTGCCGCCGTTCTCCACACCCAGCACCTTCTGGCTGTTGGAGTTGCGCAGCCGCAGGTAGCCGCCGGTGTCGACGATCGCCGTCCACAGGTGGTCGGCGGTGCCGGTGTCGCCCCACTGGACGACGAGCGCGCCGTCGGCCGTGGACATGCCGGTGACGCCGAGCACCATCCCGGTGCCCACGTTCTGGATACGCCGCGCACCGTTCGGCACGAACCGCCACTGGTTGTCCGTGCTGCCGTTGTCGGAGTCCTGGACCACCGGGGCCCCGTTGGCGGTCGAGCCGTTCTGGATGCCGAGCAGCTTGGAGCTGTGGACATTACGGATCTTGACGGAGCCGTCGCCGACGTCGCTGATCGTCCAGCGGTGGTCGGCCGTACCGGTGTCACCCCACTGGAGCACCCGGGCGTTGTCGGCGGTCGACATGTTCTCGACGCCGAGCACCTTGCCACTGTGCACGTTGCGGAACCGCAGGCCGTCACCGTCGACGACCGGGACCCAGTCGTGGTCGGCGGTGCCGTTGTCGGTCCACTGGAGGGCCAGGCCGCCGTCGGCGGTGGACATGTTCTGGATGCCGAGGGCCAGCCCGCTGGCCGCGTTGAGCAGCCGGAAGCTCGCCGCGCCGGTACCGCCCTGACCACCGGTGTTCCAGTAGACGACGTAGTTGTGGTCATGGGCGTCGTAGAACGGCCCCAACCGCACCGACGCCCCGTTGGCCGTGGCCGTGAAGGCCAGGGACGAGGTGCTGGTCCGGGTGATCGATGAGGACGTCAGGGCCGGGGCCGACGAAAGGCTGGTGTTGCCGTAGTTGCCCGACAACACGACCGGTCCGTAGGTGACGGCTTGCACGCCGGGGCTGTCGTTGGCGGCCTTCATGACCACCCGCATGGGCAGCCGCACGGTCACGGTGTCGCCCGACGTCCACGAGCGGGTGAGGTCGGCGTAGGTGCCTGGCGTGGTGGCGATCGTCTGCTGGACTCCGTTGACGCTGATCGTCGCGCCCTGGGTCCAGGCCGGGATGCGGATGCGCATCGCCCACGATCCGCTCACGTTGCCGGTGACCTGCAGCGACGTGGTGTCGTCGACCGGGTAGGAAGTCGTCTGGGTGACCGTGATGCCGCGCTGGCTCCAGTTGAGCGTGGAGGGCGCGAACAGGTTCACGAACAGCGTGGTGCCGTTGTGGAAGTAGATCGAGTCCATCAGCTTGGTGTTGGTCTCGATGCCGGTGCCCTGACAGCACCAGAAGGAGTTGTAGTCCGTGCTCCAGGTGCCGCCGCCCCAGGCCGGGCCGACGCCCCGGCGTCCGCCCGGGTTGAGCGGGGTGAAGTAGGTGACGTGCCCGCGCGCGTCAGCCGGGTTCTGCTGCCCGATCAGGTGGTTGAGCAGGGCGTTCTCGTAGTAGTCGAAGTAGTCGGTCCGGGTCGGCGACAGCAGCCACAGCTCCCGGGTGAGCTTGAGCATGTTGTAGGTGTTGCACGCCTCGCCGGTGTCTCTGGTCAGGTGGGCGGCGATCGCGTTGGGGGCGCGGAAGTGCTCGGCCTGGCTGTTGGAGCCGTTCGCGTACGTGTGCGCGCCGACGGTGATGGACCAGGCGTTGGCGGCGATGTCGCGGTAGCGGGTCGTGCCCGTGGCCTTGTACTCGCGGGCCGCCCCGATCCACTTGGGCACCTGCGTGTTGGCGTGCAACCCGTTGAGCTGGTCCTGGCCGGCGGCCAGCGGGTTGAACACGGCCGCGTGGTCGAACCGCTGGGCCGTGGTCAGCCAGCGGGAGTCGCCGGTCATCTGGTACACGTCCGTCAGCACGGCGTTCATGCCGCCGAACTCGGTGCCGAGCATGGCCTGCATCTGGCTCGAGCCGAGCCGCGACGTGCGGGTGTCCACCCACGCGGCCAGGGCCAGCAGCACGGTCCGGGCCTGGGTGTTGCCGATCAGCCGCCACGCGTCCAGCAGCCCGGCCAGGGTCTTGTGGATGCAGTAGTACGGCACGTTGCCGTTGGTCAGGGTACGGTTCTCCACGGCCGTGATGTCCGACTCGGGAAAACCGGACAGGTAGCCGCTGGTGAATCCGGCGGAGCCGTTGTTGGCCTGGCATTTGGCCAGCTCCGCCACCATGTAGTTGGCCTTGTCCCGGCAGGTGGTGTCGCCGAGCACCGCGTAGGCCTGCGCCCACGCCGTCAGGAAATGGCCCTGCATGTGGGACCGGAACGGGAAGCTGGGCGCGTCCCAGCCGCCGTTGGCCGCCGCGCCGTTGGTGGACAGGCGATGGTTGGCCCGGAAGACGTACAGCAGCCGGTCGACATCGACGAAGCGCAGGTAGCTCAGGGTGCGGTTCTGGTTGTCCAGCCACCGGCCGGTGGTCAGCCGGACCTGGCCGAGGTCGAACTCGTAGGCCGAGACGCCGATGTCGGATCTGGCCCAGGGGAGTGCGGCCAGAGCGGAGGACGTGCCGATTACCTGGCCGGCGGCCGAGAACGCGACGGTCGCGCCCGCGGCCTGTAAGAGCCGGCGACGGCTCAAGGACATGGGGGCTCCTTGGAGGTGGGGGGCGGTGACCGGCGTCCGCCGGTCACGTGTTCACCAGGTCAGGCCCTCGAAGGCCGTTCTTGGCGATGTGTTAGCGCTAACACATCGCTGGTGAGCGAACCGTAGCCGTCATGGCTCCTGTGTCGTCGTGGGGGACGAGAGGGGACATCCAGGCCTCCGTTACCGAATCGCAGAGGGCAACCTGTTAGCGCTAACAGTCGATCCTTGGCCTACTCCGTTGAGCGCGTTGTCGCGGAGTACATCCGACGGTCAGGCCCGGCGTCAACGAGGGGCGCCCTCGCCGACCTGGGCGTTGCCGTCGGAATGCCTTCCCGCCTGGAGTTTTGCCTCCAGGGAGATCGCGCCGCACTGCTCGTGCATGTGAAAGTTTCACAGAAGTTACGCGTTGGCAATAGGGTAACTTGCGGCAGCTCGCGAATTAAGTTGCTGACCTGGAGTCGAGGCGTGGATGAGCCTTGGGCCTGGCGCTGCGCTCAGGTCGCCGCTCATCGGCAACATGCTGCCGGCCCGTGGCTGCGCTACTGGCGCGGCCGGCACCCTAATTGATCTTAGTTAAGTTTCGTCCCTGAGCGGTTCGCGAACACCGGGAACCCGCAGTTCTCGGTGCTGCCCGCGGCGATGGCGGTGCCGAAGTAACGGCCGCTCTGCGCGGCTGCCGCGCAGAGCGTGGCTCCGCACCACAAGGGCGTCGTTACAGCGCCCCCTGTCGCGCACCACCGATCTGACAGGGAAATCGCCCTCGGGAACTCAGTGTGGGAATCTCACCGAAACCTGTCAATGGAACGGTGAAAATTTTCGGCGACGCCGTCCGATGCTTATGCCCCTTGTAGTGGCACTATGGTCGATCAGGTGGACCTGAAATTTTCGGCCCGACTGGCCGTGCGGGACCTCAGATGAAAGTTTCATGGCGACGCTCTTGTCGATCGACTGCGGCCTTGTCCGGGAAACGCCAGGTGAGCGCGCTCGGCCTCCGTCTCCTTTGATCCGCTGCCGACCCGGAGGCTCTTGACATTACCTTTCTGTCTCGTATTTGCTCCGTGAGGCCACCACCTCCCACCGGCCCTCCGAGGAGGAGTTCGACGAGCAAGCTGCTTGTTAGCGCTAACAACTGGCATTGGCCGAGCGGGCGCTGATGACCGCAGCCGAGCGAGATCCGCGCAGGCACCACACACCAGGCCGCCGGACGCTCCGTGGCCGCTCCCCGTCCCGTATCGGCGCAGTCGGCTCGCGAGCGTCGGCGACTCGGAAGTAGGGGCCGTCCGACGTGTCTCCGCCAAGACGGCAGCCCCATAGTTGAAGAGAAGGGCAGCGAATGAAACCGCGTCCTAAGGCGTACGCCACCATCGGAGCCGGCGTGGCGGCTCTGATCGCTGTCGTGGCCGCCGCACTGTCCATGTTCCTCACCGTTGCGCCGCGAGCGTCGGCGGCGGCCCTGACCGAAGTGACGAACTTCGGAGCCAACCCCGGCGGCCTGCGGATGTACCTCTACGTCCCCGACAGAGTGGCCTCCCGGCCCGGCGTGCTGGTGGCGATGCACGGCTGCAACGGCTGGGCCCCGGGCTTCCACCAGGGCACCGAGTTCGCCTCGCTCGCCGACCGGTACGGTTTCATCGTCATCTACCCGCAGGCGAACAAGAGCGCCAACGGCATGTCGAACTGCTTCGACGTGTGGTCGAACGAGGCCCTGCGCCACGGTGGCGGCAGTGACCCGGTGTCGATCGTCTCCATGACGGCCTACGTGCTGCAGCGCTACAACGGTGACCCGGAGCGGGTGTTCGCCACCGGCTTCTCCTCCGGCGCGATGGAGACCAACAACCTGCTCGCCACGTATCCGGACGTGTTCAAGGCCGGCGCGCCGTTCTCCGGAGTTCCTTACGGCTGCCTCGGGCCCGCCGGATGCGGGGACAAGACGCCGCAGCAGTGGGGCGACCTGGTCAGGAACGCCTACCCCGGCTATGCCGGGCCCCGGCCGCGCGTGATGGCCTGGCACGGCACCGCCGACTCCGTGCTGCCGTACACGATGCTGCAGGAAGAGGTCGACCAGTGGACCAACGTGCACGGACTGACCCAGACTCCGGCCTCCACTGACAGCCCGCAATCCGGATGGACTCGGCGAGTCTTCGGCTCCGGGCAGGTCGAGGCGTACACCATCACCGGCGCCGGCCACGATCTGCCGCATGCCGGGATGGCCGCCTACGCCATCCGCTTCTTCGGGCTGGACGGCGGCTCGTCCACTCCGACGTCGACGCCCACCGTGCCCGGTGACGGCACCGGGCCGATCAGGGGAGTGGGTTCCGGACGTTGCCTGGACGTTCCGAACGCCGCCACCGCGGATGGCACCGCAGTGCAGTTGTGGGACTGCAACGGGCGGGACAACCAGAAATGGACCGCCACGTCGGCCGGCGAGATCAGGGTCTATGGCAACAGGTGCCTCGACGCGGCCGGAACCGGCAACGGTGCCAGGATCCAGATCTACTCCTGCTGGGGCGGAGACAACCAGAAGTGGCGCGTGAACTCCGACGGCTCCATCACCGGCGTGCAGTCCGGGCTGTGCCTGGACGCCGTGGGTCAGGGCACCGCGAACGGCACCCGGCTCCAGCTCTACACCTGCCACGGCGGCGTCAACCAGCGCTGGACCCGTACCTGACGCACCGCGGTCCGCAATCCGGAAGGTGATCATGAAACTTCGGTTCGAAGTCTTACCCGGGCGCGGCGCGCTTGTGATCATGGCGCTGCTCTGCCTCGTGACGATGATCCCTGGCACGGCCAGGGCGGACAACCCGATCGTCCAGACCATCTACACCGCCGACCCCGCTCCGCTGGTGCACAACGGCCGGGTGTATCTCTACACGGGACACGACGAGGACGGCTCGACGTACTTCACCATGAAGGAGTGGCGGGTCTGGTCGTCCGCGGACATGGTGAACTGGACCGACCACGGCTCGCCGATGAGCGTCGCCACCTTCAGTTGGGCGAGCGCGGACGCGTGGGCCGGTCAGGCCGTCTACAGAAACGGCAAGTTCTACTGGTACGTACCGGTGAAAGACC
Source organism: Nonomuraea sp. NPDC004186 (assembly GCF_053603495.1). NCBI lineage: Bacteria > Bacillati > Actinomycetota > Actinomycetes > Streptosporangiales > Streptosporangiaceae > Nonomuraea > Nonomuraea sp. NPDC004186. The sequence continues at coordinate 39,801 of NZ_JBSGFQ010000064.1, forward strand.
GGGCGAGCGGTCAGATGGCCATCGGCGTCGGGGTCTCGAACAGCCCCACCGGGCCTTTCACCGACGCCATCGGGCGCCCGCTGGTCAGGAACGGTGAGATCGACCCCACCGTCTTCATTGACGACAACGGGCAGGCCTATCTGTATTGGGGCAATCCCAACCTGTGGTACGTCAGGCTCAACCCGGACATGATCTCGTACTCGGGCAGTCCCACGCAGATCCCCCTCACCACCGCGGGCTTCGGCACCCGCACCGGCAACACGAGCCGACCGACCCTGTACGAAGAGGGACCCTGGGTCTACAAGCGCAACGGCCTGTACTACAACGTCTTCGCGGCGAAATGCTGCTCAGAGTTCATCGGTTACTCGACGGCCCCCGGCCCCACCGGGCCCTGGACCTACCGCGGGACGGTCATGCCCACGCAGGGCAGCAGCTTCACCAACCACCCCGGAATCATCGACTTCAACGGCGGGTCGTACTTCTTCTACCACAACGGTGCCCTGCCGGGCGGCGGCGGCTTCACCCGCTCGGTCGCCGTGGAGAAATTCAGCTACAACGCCGACGGCACCATCCCCACGATCAACATGACCACAACCGGAGCACCCCAGGTGGCCACGCTGAACCCCTACGTCCGCCAGGAGGCCGAGACGATCGCCGGGGAGTCAGGCGTGGAGACCCAGCCCTCCAGCGAGGGTGGCATGAACGTCGGCTGGATCGAGAACGGCGACCACATCAAGGTCAAGGGCGTCGCCTTCGGCTCCGGCGCGACGTCCTTCACCGCGCGGGTGGCCTCCGCGACCAGCGGGGGCCGGATCGAGCTCCACCTCGACGGTGTCAACGGCACGCTGGTGGGGACCTGCACCGTGCCGGGAACCGGCGGCTGGCAGACGTGGACGACCGTCACCTGCCCGGTGAACGGCGCGACGGGCACCCATGACCTGTACTTCAAGTACACCGGCGGGAGCGGCAATCTCTTCAACGTCAACTGGTGGCAGTTCACCGGCGGCACTGCTGCCGGCGGGAACCTGCTGACCAACGGCGACGTGGAGAGCGGCACGACGGGCTGGGGCGCGTCCGGCGGGGCCCTGTCGTCTGTCACCGGTGGAGGAGGTGCGGCGCAAGGTCCGGCACCCGCCAGGACCTCAATCCCACGGTGACCGGCCGCGGTCGTCGAACTCCCCGATGCCGAACGCCCCCTCCGCCATGTCCCGTCCACCTTCACCCGTGACGCCTGCACCGGCGTCTACCCAGAGGTGGCCCGCGCCGCCGCGGAATCCACCGCCGCCCTCGTCAACACCGCAGCCGCAGGCGCCCAGACCTCCCGGCTGATCACCCTGCCGAACCACACCGGCGACGCCACAACCTGAACCACCGAACCCAGCAGGCCCGTCGTTGCTTCGGCGGGCCTGCGTCTTTGTCCTCAGCGCTGTCGTGATGCGGCCGATCGATCCCTAGCCCGTGATGTAAACGGGGCCGAGAGGATCGCCGCGAGAAGCAGCGGATCTTTGTTGCTCATCACCGGGGTCCGAGTTGGCGATGGCCGCCTAAACGATCTACCGCGATACACGGTCCGGCCCTGTCATCGCGTCGGGAAGTGGCGGAGGATGCCGCGCCGTATCGTGTACACGCGAGCAGCCAGCGAGCTGCCAGCAGAACTTGTAGTCGCTTCGAAAGTGACGCAGAGCCTGCTTGACGTGCATGGATGTGGTTTTCGGCAGGCGCAGAGTCATAGGTCGGATTCCAGGAGGTTCAGGTCCGGCGGAACCAGGGTCGTCGACTCCACCAGGCCCCTGAGGAGGTTGTGCAGGAGCTGGTTGTCGTACGGCCGGCCGGCGTCCTTGTCGTGGAGCAGCGGGTACGGGAAGCCGCCGGCGTCGAGGCGGTGGCGGACGATCTCGATCCTGTTCTCGATGGTGCGTGTCCGCCAGCCCTCCTCCGGACGGAGGTAGGCCAGTCGCTCCGCGGCCTGCTTGTACGTCAACGGCCGGGGCGACTCCTCGTACAGCAGATAGTGCTCACCCAGGACGACCAGGAGCAGGCGTTCCGCGTCGCTCAGATCCCAGATCCTGGGCGGGATGGTCTCGGCCCGGTGCCGGTTCGTCTGGGGCTCGCCGTCCTCGCCGGTGACGTAGAGCTCCACCAGGTGCTGCCGGTAGCCGGAGCCCCTGATGAACAGCGGGGTGTAGCCGTCGGCCAGCGGGATGGGGTCGGTCGAGGAATGCACCAGCCGGCCGCGCGGCAGGCGCAGGAGCTGCCAGCCCACGTTACGCAGCCACCACCGTTCGTCCCGGTAGGTCACCTCGGCGTGCAGGCGGCTCACCGATTGGTCGTCCACGCCGACGCTCAGGTCGACGTCGGGGCGTTCGGCACGGCCGAAGCGCACGTTGCGACCGGGAGTGGGTCGTACCCTGATACCGCCCATGATCGTACGGGCGTGCAGCGTGCCGGGCAGGGCCGAGCCCACGCCGTGCGCGAGGCTGCCACTCATCGTTTCGCCTCCATCGGCGCTGGTCGGATGTGCGCACAAGCAGGATCTCAGGGTTCGTCCGGACCGGTCCCAGAGGTCACGATCCGCGGAGCTGGGCAGCGGCGGAGCGAGCGAGGTCGGTGGCCATCCGGCACAGCCGGTCCGTGGGGAGCGAGCCGTCGACCACGATCCGCACCTTCTCCACGGCGGTCTCGCCGCGCTGGTCAGTGTACGACCGGTAGACCACCTGGAGCAGGCAGGTCCCGCCGCCCTCGCCCTTCGGCGTGACGAAGGCCCGGTAGCCGTTGACGCGGGTGGGCGTCCCGTCGTCCTCGGTGTTTCGCAGAAGCTCGCGGTCGAACTGCAGATACACCGACGTGTCGTCGGTGGTGCTGTCCCAGGAGCACCGCCATCCACCGAACCCGGGATCGAGGCCGGCGGCGTCGATGTGTGCGTCGCCGCGCAGCAGCGCGCAGGCGTCCTTCTGGGCCAGGGAGCCGGCGGGCGGTGGCGGGGAGCGGCGTTTGATCGGGCCGGCGAGCACCTGGGCCGCCGTGGTGGTGGCGGCGTCGGCGATGGCGCACAGGTCGGCTTCGCCGTCCTCCACCATGTCCGCGAAGACCTTCACGACGGTGTCATGGACGCCGGGCAGCAAGAGCGTGCGTGAGCACACCGTGCTCTCGGCAGGGTCGTGGACGATCTCGATCGGGCCCACGGTCCTGGCCGGCCGGGCCCGCTCGGGCGGCGGGTCGCGGTCGAGCAGCACCTTGACGTCGACGACGCCCTTGGCGGGCGGGAGCACGATGACGTCGCACCGGTCGAAGTTGCCGTAGTCGACGTCGAGCTCCGTCCTGCCGAACCGGCTGAGCGCGGTGGGGTCGGTCAGGGCGCACGGGTCGGCGGTGCGCGGGTCACCGATCAGGGAAGCCGATGGGCTGACCGATGGAGCAACCGTGCCGGCCGGGTGCCCTGCCGGGCCGGCTGAGGGCCTGGCCGAACTGGCCGAGCTTGCTGTGAGCGCGTCTGGGTTCCTTTCGCCCGGCGGCCCGCCCACCGTGTGATACACCGCGTAAGCGGCGACGACGACGACCAACGCCGCGCCCGCCACGATGAACGGCCACCGCCGGGGACGGGCCGCCGCGGATCCCGCGATCTTCTCCAGCCGCCGCTGGACCTCAGCGGCGCTCGGCCGCTCCACCGGCTCACGCTGCAGCATGTCCGCCAGCAGGCTCTCCAGCGGCCCGACGTCGGCCGTCATATCGACGGCGCCACGCGCGGCCTCCCACGCCGTGACGTACGTGTCGGACTCCTCGTCGTCCGCCCCCGGCCGCGGCGGCCGCCCGGTGACCAGCGCATACAGGGTGGCGCCGAGGGAGAACACATCCGAGGCCGGCTCCGGCCGCCCCAGGACCACCTCGGGGGAGGCGTAGTCGACGGTGTAGCTGATGGCGCCGTTGGGCGTGATCGTCTCCCTGCCGCCGACCCGGTACGCGGCGCCGAAGTCGGCCAGCTTGGTCACACCGTCGTCGGTAAGGATGATGTTGCCCGGCTTCACGTCCAGGTGCACGATGCCCTTGCCGTGCAGGGCGGCCAGCGCGCCGGCGATCTGCGCGCCGAGCCGAGCCGCCTGCTGCGGCGGCATGGGCGGGTGTTCGTCGAGGCTTCCGCCGGGCACGTGCTCCATCACCAACCACGATGCCGCCTCGTCCTCGTCCTGAACGGCGTCGTACAGGGTGACCACGTGCGGGTGGTTGAAGGCGGCCAGGGCGCGGGCCTCGGCCTGTAAACGGCTGAAGCCGGCGTTGTCCACGAGCATGCGTTTGAGCACGACATCCCGGTTGAGCAGCAGGTCGCGGGCCACCCAGACCTCTGTGGCGCGGCTGCTGACAAGGCAGGTCTCCTGGCGGTAGCGCCCGCCGACCGTCCTGCCCTGGCGCACCGTCCGTTCTCCCCTCGCCGATCACCGGGAACCTCGAATTTACTGGGTGAGCGGGGAAATACACAGCGTCTTGGTCACCCGTTTTGACGGCCTATGTCACCCGAAGTCAGCTCGGTACAGCCCAGACTGCTACGCCGGCCTCGACCTGCACCAACTGCGCCACAGCGGCCACCGACGCCCTGGCATCGCGGCGGTGAAGACGCCGCCGCGGACGTCGAAGGTGAACTGCCATGCCGAGCGCTGGGTCCGGACGGTGGGAGTCGAGTGAACCGACTGCATGCTGATCCATGGCGAGCGTCACGTGCGCTCGGAGAAACCCCAGCTCAACCATGCGCGCGAGATACGCAGAGGCTCAATTGCATTTTGACGGCTTTCGCTACACGTCCATGGTCGAGGAGTCGGACACAAGACGGGACCGGTCCCGGATGTGTGGCGCTACCTTGCGTCGAACAGCGGCGATCAAGCGGGAAGGGACGTGCGGACGTGGGACTGCTGAGTTCCATAAGGGCGCAGGTACGGCAGCTACGTCACCCGAGGGAATTTCGCATCCACGCTGCGGCCTGGCCTGAGGATGCCCTGGTGGCGTTCGAGCGCCTCGTGACGGACCGGCCCACGGAGACTCCGGACGACACTCTCCCAGGGCGCTCGGTGGCCGAGGTGGTGACGAGTATCTGGCGGCTCGATCGCCGGGTGCGGCGGCTCCCGGGGGAGACGCGGGCCGTGACCCGCTACCTGGAGATGGCCTGGGATGCCTTCGCCCAGGCCGGCATCAAGATCCAGGAGCACTTGAACGATCCGTTCGACCCGGGGCTCGCGATCGAGGTGCTGTCCTACCAGCCCGCGCTCGGACTCGACCGTGACCGGGTGGTGGAGACCATCCGGCCGAGCATTTACCTGAACGATCATGTGATTCAGCGAGGAGAGGTGATCGTGGGAACCCCCGACCCCGTCGCGAAGGAAGCCACCCCGTGACCAGGACCACGATCGGCTACGGGATCGACCTCGGTACCACCAACAGCTCGATCGCCGTGCTGAACGGCGTCGATGTCGAGGTGGTCAAGAACAACCGCCAATCAGAGATCACCCCTTCCGCCATCTGGATCGACCGAGCGGAACGGCTCCACGTCGGCGACGTCGCCAAGAAGCGCAGCGAGTTGGATCACGAGAACACCTGCATCGAGTTCAAGGCCAGGATGGGCATGACAGACCAGCCCAAGGTCTTCGCCGACGGCGGCCGGTCGATGACGCCGGAGGAGATGTCCGCTGAAGTGCTGAAGTCACTGAAGGGCGACGTGGTGCAGCGGACCGGCGATGATCTGCGGGCGGCGGTCATCACGGTGCCGGCGGCCTTCCAGTTGAGCGCTTGCGAGGCGACCAAGCAGGCCGCCAGGCTCGCCGGGCTGGAGCACGCGCCGCTGCTGCAGGAGCCCACCGCGGCCGCGCTGGCGTACGGGTTCCAGAGCACGGCTGACAACGCCTTCTGGCTGGTGTACGACCTGGGAGGCGGGACGTTCGACGCGGCCGTGGTCAATATCAGGGACGGCGAGTTCACCGTCGTCAACCACCGGGGTGACAACACCCTCGGAGGGAAGCTGGTCGACTGGAAGATCGTCGAGGAGCTGTTCGTCCCGGCCCTGACGAGGGAGTACCGGTTCGCCGATCTCAGCCGGGGCAACCCGAGCTCACTCGCGACCATCAGCCAGCTCAAGCGGGCCGCGGAAGAGGCAAAGATCGAGCTGTCGCGGAGCGATTCCGCGTCGATCTCCCTCTTGCTGAAGGACGACCGTGGCGACGATATCGACTTCTTCTACGACCTGGGGCGGGCGGAGCTGGAGCGGCTCACCGAGCCGCTCATCGTGCGCTCGGTGAACCTCTGCAAGAAGGCCCTGGAGGAGCGCGGGCTCGGCGCGGCCGACATCGAGAAGGTCCTGCTGGTGGGCGGCCCCACACTGTCGCCGTACCTCCGGGAACGGCTTGCCGACCCCCGGGAGGGGCTCGGGATCCCGCTCGACCACAGCAAGGACCCCATCACGGCCGTGGCCACGGGCGCCGCCATCTTCGCCGGAACCCAACGCCTGGACGCCATGGAGCCGCTGTCCGTCCCGCCCGCCGGTGAGTACGCAGTGGATCTGGCCTACCAGCCGGTGGGGGCGGACACCGAGCCGCTCATCGGAGGCCGGGTGTCGGGGGCGGACACAGCGGGGTTCGCGATCGAGCTGGTCAACCCGGAGGCCCGGCCGGAGTGGCGGAGCGGCAAGATCGCGCTGGACGCCGACGGGACGTTCACCACCACACTGTGGGCCGAGCGCGGGCGGGCCAACACGTTCCGCGTCGAGCTCACCGACGGCTCGGGAACCCGGCGCAAGGTGACCCCCGACCGGCTGACCTACACCGTCGGAGCCGTCGACTCCCAACCCACGCTCACCAACGCGATCGGCGTATGGCTGGAGGACCAAGGCGTGGCCTGGCTGCTCCCGAGGGGGACGCCGCTCCCGGCGCGGCGCAGGCACACGCTGCGCACCACGATCGCGCTCAGCCGGAGCCGTCTCGAGGGCTACATCCGCATCCCGATCGTGGAGGGCGAGCATTCGCGCGCCGACCGCAACCGGCGGGTCGGCCGGTTGCAGATCGATCCTGGCCAGGTCACCCGTGACGTGCCGGCGGGCAGCGAGGTGGAGTTCTCCGTGGTGGTCGACGAATCCCGGCTGGTCGTCGCCCGTGCCTACATCCCGCTCCTTGACGAGGAGTTCGAGCACGTCGTCAACCTGCGTACCGAGACGACTCCCACGCACGACGAGCTGAACAGGAAGGTGCATGCGGAAAAGCACCGGCTGCACGAGCTGCGCACGGAGGCCGGCGACCTCGGCGACGCCAGGGCCGAGACGCTGCTCGCCAGGATCGACGCGGAAGGGACCGCCAAGGACCTCGACCGGCTTGTCGACGCGGCCCGCGCCGATCCGAACGCCGCCACGGAGTGCGGCAAGCGTCTGCTCGATCTCCAGGTTGCCATCGACGAGGTCGAGGAGATGGTGGAGTGGCCCAAGCTGGTCCAGGAGGCGAAGGACACGATGGCCGGCGTCCGGGACATCGTGCTGAGCATGGGCGACCTGAACGACCAGCGGACCCTGACCACGCTCGAGTCCGCGATGCGGGAGGCGATCAACGCTCATGACGCCGACCTGCTCAGGAGACGTGTCGACGACCTGTACGGACTGGCGGCGGAAGTGCTGGAGAGAACGGACGAGCTCCCCCGCATCCGGTTCGACCATCTCCGGAGCCTGCTGCCTGACATGCGTGACAGGCACGAGGCCGCCCAGCTCATCGACACGGGCAGGAAGGCGATGGAGCGGGGCGACATGAGGACGGTACGCGACGTGAACCGCGAACTGGAGAGCATGCTGCCCGCGCCGCCACCGCTCGATCTGTCCAGCACCGTCGTACGCGGGTCATGAAGCAGGTGACCATGTCCCTTTCCATCACCCGCGAGCTGGTCCTGGCCCAGGCCAGGACCCTGGCACGGAGCGGTCGCCACGGCGAGGCCGTGGAACTGCTGGAAGATCTCCAGGAGGAGCCCAGCGTGACCGTGCTGGACCTGCTGGCTCGCATCCACGCCCAGCAGGGCGACCTCGACCGGGCGGACCAGTGCTGGGCCGAGGCGGAGCGGCTGGCCCCCGGCGGGGCGGAGATCGCCGCCGGGCGGCGGCGGATCGCGGCCATGCGCCCCGCCGCTCGGCGACGCGGGCTCGGCAAGGGCCTGCTCGTCACGTGCACGGTGCTGGTCACAGGTGCGGTGCTCGTCCTGCTCGTCGATATCCGCCTGGAGACCGCCGGGCTGCGGATGTCCCAGCAGCCCGCGGCCCTGCCGACGGGCCAGGAGGTCGCCGCCCCACCGACAGTCGTGACGATCTCGCCGCCGGAGAAGCCCGACGTGCTCGCCCGCATGAGACTCGATGTGCCGGGAATCCGGGTGAGGCGGTCGCCGGGGGAGATCTCCATCGTCTTCGAAGAGGCCCTGTTCAGTCAGGGCACCGAGCTGACTCGCCGCGGTCAGGCCGTGCTCGACGGCCTGGGCGGGCGCCTGCGCCCGTACGCCAACGAGATAGACGTGGCCGTCGTCGGCCACACGGACCGCGACGCGCTCCTGCCGGGCGGCGAGTACGTCAGCAACACCGACCTCGGCCTGGCCAGGGCCACCTACGTTCGCGAGATCCTCCGCACCACGTCGCGGATCCCCACGACCAGGTTCGCGCTGTCGTCCCTGGGCGGGGTCATGCCGCCGTACCGCGACGACGCTCGGAATCGTACGGTCACCCTGCGGATCTCCGGAGCCGCCGGATGAAGCTGGTAGGGCTGCGGCCGGACCTGTACCGGGAGAACGCCTTCCGGATCACGGGGCTCCCGGTGCGCGCGACGACACGCGACATCCGGAGGCACACAGAGAAACTGCGCCTCATGGAGAGCCTCGGCAGGTCCGGCGCGAGCGAGGGGATACTGCCGCCCGCGCAACCCCCTGACGAGGACGCGCGGCAACGGGCCGCGCAGCGGCTCAGGGATCCGGTGTCCCGGCTGGTGGACGAGCTGTTCTGGCTGTGGCCGATGGCCGACGGCGAGACCGACGCCGCCATGGCCGCCCTGCTCAAGGGCGAGCCGTACGACGCGCTCCGCGTGTGGGAGCGCACGACGAAGCGGCCCGCCAAGGCCATCGCGGTGCACAACATCGCGGTGTTGTCACACGTTTGGGCGCTTGACGCGGACAGGCTGGACGCCGACGCCATACGGCTGTGGAAGCGGGCTTACAAGTGCTGGGCCGAGGTGATCGCCGACGACTCCTTCTGGGACCTGATGCGGGCACGGGCCAAGGAGCTCGACGATCCGCGGCTGACCGCGGGCACGGTCCGCCGGATACGCGAGGATCTGCCTGCTGCCCTGCTGGCGATCAACGCCCAACTGGCGGTCGCAGCCGCACGGGACGGGCAGCTCAAGGACTCACGCGGGCACATCAGCGGAATGCGTGCGTCCGGATTCGCGTCCGAGCTGGTCGACGAGGCCCTGCACGGCGCGGTGGAGCACGAGAAGTCCAGGATCAAGACGCTGTGCGAGAACGCGGGGCAGGCCATCAGAGCGGCCCCTGGGCGTGGGGACGAGCTGGCCGAGCGGTTCCTCGATGAGGCCAAGCCCCTTCTCAGAGTGGTGACCAGCGTGCTGCCCGACGATCACCGGGTGGTGCGGGACGCCGGTGACGACATGGCCCTGACAGTTCTCGGCTGCGTCGTGGCCTACGTCAACACGGCCAAGGGGTATCAGCGATCTTTGGACCTTCTCCAGCCCGCTCTCGCCCTGGCGAACACGGAATCGGTCCGTGACCGCGTGCAGGAGAACGTCGACATCATTCGCGACAACCTCTCCTATGCCTCCTGCTTCTTCTGCGGACAGGACGCCGACAAGGCGTGCGCGCTGAAACTGCCTATGCACGGTGACGTCAACCGCGAGACCGCGTATTACCAGACTCGGATAACCTGGCGGACGGTTACGGTCCACGTGCCGCGCTGCCGCCGGTGCAGGAGGAAGCGCGGCTGGAGAATCGCCGGGTCCGTGCTGATCGGACCCTTGGCCGCGGTTACGGTCGTCGCGTTCTTGATGGACGCCATCGCCCTGGGCACCGCCCTGATCGCGGTCGGAGTCTTCGTGATGAGCTGGCTGATCGCGGGTTCGCGCCGCGACCTCACCGAGTTCGGGCCGGTCAAGGAGCTGTACGCCAAGGGTTGGCGGCCCGGTGACCGTCCGTCGGAGGCCGGACGCTAGCCGACCATGCCGGTTGCCTACGGGAGCGTTGATCTGGACCGACCAGGGCTCCGGCGATGAGTTGCATGACGCCGGGGGCGACACCGCCGTCGCGGAGCATGGTGATCATGGTGTGGCGGAGAGCGTGCGGGGTGATGTCCCCACTGATGGGGACGGCTCGAGTGGTTGCCGGTGCGGTCGGCAGACGGAACCGTGCAGGGCGAGGAAGTCAGCAAGGGAGGCTCGCCGTCCTCGCCTTGCTGTAGGCGAGCCTGCTTCTCGCCACCGCCGCAGCATGGGGTGTGACCCGCAGCGGCTTTCCAGGGAGAAGCCACCGCCTGTGAGCGCCCCAGTCGGCGCGGCCGGCGCATGTGGGGTGGCCGTGGGCGAAACGAGCGTGAAACCAGCCCTTGACAAGAGGTGTGTCCGGAATCGAGAGTAATGGGCATCCCCCGTCTGACTACGTAGTCAGACGACAGATCCGCCGTGTATGACTACGTAGTCAGTATCGAGGAGCTCTCATGCCGGAGGCCAGGCGCCGCGCCCCTACCAGCATCGACGTCGCGCGGCGCGCCGGCGTCTCGCAGAAGACCGTCTCGCGTGTCATGAACGGCGAGCCGTACGTCAGCGCCGACGTTCGGGAGCGGGTTCTCGCGGTGGCACGCGAGCTCGGGTATCGGCCCAACACCGCGGCCCGCGCGCTCAATCTGGGCCGCTTCCAGCGCATCGGGGTGGTCTCGCTCGGCAGCTCGCTGTACGGGCCCTCGTCGCTGCTGGTCGCGCTGGAGCGGCGGGCCAGGCAGACGAGCTACGCGTTGAGCGTCGTCCACACGTTCGAGGGCGGACCGGACAGCATCATGAGCGCGGTGGAGTCCCTGCTGGACCAGGGTGTGGACGGCATCGTGCTGTCCGAGCCGGTAGACGATGGGCAGGAGCTGCGCATCGACCCGGACATCCCCGTGCTCAGCTTCGGCAGGTTCCCTGGTCTCGACGGGCCCCGGATGGTGGTCACCGGAACATCCGGCTTCGATGCGGGCCGGGTCGCCACCGAGCACCTGCTCGGCCTGGGGCACGCGACGGTCTGGCATGTCGCGGGACCTGGTCAGTGGCCGTCGTCGCACGACCGGGCCCGCGGCTGGCGGCACGCGCTCGACTCCGCCGGGATCGCCGCGCCACCGCCGATTGAAGGGGACTGGTCGCCCGCCTCGGGTTACGAGGCCGGCCGGCGACTTGCCGCAGACCCGGAGGTCACCGCGGTGTTCGTGGCCAACGACGAGATGGCGATCGGCCTGCTGCGGGCCATGACCGAGGCGGGCCGTGCCGTCCCCGAAGAGGTGAGCGTCGTCGGGATGGACGACATCCCGGCCGCGGCGTACCTGTCGCCACCGCTCACCACCATCGGTCAGGACTTCGAGGCGATCGCCGCACACGCGCTCGACCTGCTCCTCCACCAGATCGAGAACGCCCCCGGCTCGGCGACCGTCGACGACTTGCCGGCGCAGCTCGTGCTGCGCCGGTCGACCACCCCCCCAAGGAGTAAGAGATGACCATGCCAAGGATGAGGCGGCTCGCCGTGGGAGCCGCCGCCACCCTGTTCCTCGCCGGATGCGCCGGCGGCACGACCGGCAGCACCGACGGCGGCGGGGGCAAGCCCACCGCCGCCATCAGCCAGGCCGACATCGACAAGGCGATGAAGACGCCTACCGAGCTCACGTTCTGGACCTGGCTGCCCGACATCGAGAAGGAAGTGGCGCTGTTCCAGAAGAAATATCCCGCCATCAGCGTCAAGGTGGTCAACGCAGGTAACAGCCAGGCGGAGTACACGAAACTGCGGACGGCGCTCAAGGCCGGCAGTGGCGCCCCGGACGTCGTGCAGATCGAGTACCAGCACATTCCCGGCTTCGCCATCACCGGCGGTCTGCTGGACCTGCGGCCGTACGGCGCGCAGGCGCTCGGGGACCGGTTCGTCGACTGGGCGTGGGGGCAGGTGAGCGGCAGGAACGGCGAGGTCTGGGCGATCCCCCAGGACACCGGGCCGATGGGGATGCTCTACCGCAAGGACATCTTCGACAAGCACGGCATCCAGCCGCCGAAGACCTGGGACGAGTTCGCCGCCGCGGCCCGCAAGCTGCACGCCGCCGACCCCGGCGTGTACCTGACCAACTTCCCCACCAACCACAACTCCATCTGGACGGGCCTCATGTGGCAGGCCGGCGTCAAGCCGTTCCAGATGAAGGGCGCCGACCAAATCTCCGTCGACGTCGCCGGTGCGACGCCGAAGAAGCTCGCCTCCTACTGGAGCGGCCTGGTCAAGGAGGGGGTCCTGTCGGCCGACGCCGACTTCAGCGACCAGTGGTTCCAAGGTCTCAACAAGGGAAGGTACGCGACCTGGCTGACCGCCGCCTGGGGCCCGCTCTTCCTGTCCACCAGCGCCAAGGAGACCCGCGGAAAGTGGCGTGTCGCGCCGTTGCCGCAGTGGACGGCCGGTGAACAGAAATCCGGCAACTGGGGCGGCTCGACCAGCGCCGTCGTCAAGACGACCAAGAACCCGATCGCCGCGGCCATGTTCGCCCAATTCCTCAACACCGACCCCGAGTCGGCCAAGATGCTGACGACCCTGCAGTTCCTGTATCCGCCGATCAAGGCGCTGCTGAGCGACCCGGGCTTTGTCGAGCAGAAATCGGACTTCTACGGCGGGCAGCAGGTGAACAAGGTGTTCGCCGACATCAGCGGCACGGTCCCCACCGACTTCACCTGGCTGCCGTTCATGGACCAGATCAACAATGACTGGAACGAGACGGTGGGCAAGTCGCTCGCCGACAAGACCGACACGGCCGCCGCGTTGGACAAGTGGCAGCAGACAATCACCGCCTACGCCGAGAAGCAGGGCTTCAAGGTCGCGCCATGAGCGTCATGACAGTGCCGCCGTCCCGGCGGGCGAGCGCCCGCCGGAACCGGGTGGGTTACCTCTTCGTCGCGCCGTTCCTCCTCGTGTTCGTCGCCATGCTCGTGGCACCGCTGGCGTACGCCGGATATCTGAGCCTGTTCCGGGAGCAGTTGATCGGCGGTGTCAGGTTCTCCGGTCTCGACAACTACATCCAGGCGCTGAGCGACGAGCGGCTGCTCGACGGCGTGCTGCGCGTGAGCCGGTTCTTCCTCGTCCAGGTGCCGATCATGCTGGGGCTGGCGTTGTTGTTCGCCCTCGCCCTGGACAGCGGGGTGATGTGGCTGTCGCGGGTGATCCGGCTGGGGATCTTCGTCCCGTACGCGGTGCCCGGCGTGATCGCCGCGCTGATGTGGAGTTACCTGTACGGCCCGCAGTTCGGACCGATCACCCAGCTCGTCGAGGCGCTGGGCCTGCCCGCGCCGAACCTGCTCAGCGGCGACCTGATGCTGGGCTCGGTGGCCAACATCGTGACCTGGGAGTTCACCGGGTACAACATGATCATCCTGTATGCCGCGCTGCGCGCCATCCCCACCGAGCTGTACGAGGCCGCGGCCGTGGACGGTGCCGGCGCCTGGCGGATCGCCTGGAGCGTGAAGATCCCCGCCCTGCGTCCCGCCCTTCTGATGGCACTGATCTTCTCGGTGATCGGCAGCTTCCAGCTGTTCAACGAGCCGGCGTTGCTGCAGCGCCTGGCCCCCAACGTCATCGACAGCGCCTACACCCCCAACCTGTACACCTACTCCCTGGCCTTCATCAGCCAGGACGTCAACTACGCGGCGGCCGTCTCCTTCCTGCTCGGGCTCGTCATCGTCGTGGTGTCGTACACCGTCCAGCTCGCCGTCGCCCGGAGGAGAACATGACCGTCACCGCAACGGCGCCGCCCCGGGCCGCGGCCGGCGCCGCCCATTCCGCCGCAGTGGTCCGGCGTCGTAGCCCGGTGCTCACGCTGGGGATGCTCGCCGTCCTGGTCTACTTCCTGCTGCCGCTGTTCTGGCTGGTGGTGGCGGCCACGAAGACCACGGGCGCGCTGTTCTCCAGCTTCGGGCTCTGGTTCGGCGGGGACTTCGCGCTGCCGGCCAACGTCCGGAACGTCTTCACCGCCGACGGCGGAGTGTACGTCCACTGGCTGCTCAACACGGCGATGTACGCGCTGGTGAGCGCGGGCGGCGCGGCGCTGCTGGCCGCCCTGGGCGGCTACGGGTTCGCCAAGTTCGCCTTCCGCGGCAACAGGCTGCTGTTCGGAGCCGTCCTCGGCGCGATCATGGTGCCCAGCACCGCCCTGGTCATTCCCACGTACCTGATCTTCTCGAATGCCGGGCTGGTGAACACGCCCTGGGCGGTCATCCTGCCCTCGCTGGCGAACCCGTTCGGGCTCTACCTCATGCGGGTGTACGTCGAGGAGGCGGTGCCCGACAGCATCCTCGAAGCGGCCCGCATCGACGGGGCCGGCGAGTTCCGGATCTTCCGCCAGGTGGTGCTGCGCCTGCTCGCGCCGGGCTTCGTCACCGTGCTGCTCTTCACGCTCGTCGCCACCTGGAACAACTACTTCCTGCCGCTGATCATGCTCAACAACCCTTCCCTCTACCCCGTCACCGTCGGCCTGGCCAACTGGGCCGCGCGGGCGTCGGTGGGCGGCGGCGGCACCGGCGACGTCATCCCCCTCGTGGTCACCGGCTCGCTGTTGTCCATCATCCCGCTGGTCGCGGCGTTCCTGATGCTCCAGCGCTACTGGCAGAACGGCCTCACCGCCGGCGGGGTCAAGCAATGAACGAAACGAAGGAAACACACGTGCCCCGGGTACTCTTCGGCGCCGCCTACTATCCCGAATACCACCCCAGTGAGCTGCTGAAGACCGACCTCGACCTGATGGCCGAGGCGCGCTTCTCCGTCATCAGGGTCGGCGAGTCCGTCTGGTCGACCTGGGAGCCCGAGAACGGGCGCTTCAACCTGGACTGGCTCCAGCCCACGCTCGACGGCGCGCACGAGCGCGGCATCGGCGTCATCCTCGGCACCCCGACCTATGCCGTGCCGCCCTGGCTCGCCCGCCAGTACCCCGAGATCGCCGGCGAGCGGGGCGCGGGACGGCGCATCCCGTGGGGCGGCCGCCAGGAGATGGACTTCACCCACCCGGCCTACCGCTTCCATGCCGAGCGGATCATCCGGCGCGTCGTGGAGCGGTACGCCGGCCACCCGGCGGTGATCGGCTTCCAGGTGGACAACGAGCCCGGCCTGGTGCTGCTGCACAACCACGGCGTCTTCCAGCGCTTCGTTGATCACCTGCGCGACCGCTACGGCGACGTGGAGACGCTCAACCAGGAGTGGGGCCTGGTCTACTGGTCGCATCGCCTGTCGACCTGGGCGGACCTGTGGACGCCGGACGGCAACGCGCAACCGCAGTACGAGCAGGCCTGGCGTCGCTTTCAGGCCGAGCAGGTCACCGAGTTCATCGCCTGGCAGGCGGACATCGTCCGCGAATACGCCAGGCCGGACCAGTTCGTCACCACCTGCGTCTCCTACGAACGGCCCGGAGTGGCCGACGACGAGCTGACCCGGCGTCTCGACGTCACCGCCGGCAACCCGTACTACGCCATGCAGGACGGTCTCGCCCTGCCCGCCGGGCAGAGCGGCCCGCAGCTGTGGGACACCCACGACACCTGGTCGTTCTACCTCGGCGCCGACCGGATGTTCTCCTCACGTCAGGAGCCCTTCCTGGTCACCGAGACCAACGCGCAGGCCATCGGTCCGTCGTGGATGAACCATCCCGCGTACGACGGTCAGTGGCGGCAGGCCGCCTGGGCCCTCGTCTCGCGGGGCGCGAACATGATCGAGTACTGGCAGTGGCGCACCCTGGTCTCCGGCACCGAGACCTACTGGGGCGGCGTCCTGCCGCACAGCGGCCGCCCGGGCCGCGTCTATCGGGAGATCGCCCAGATCGGCGCGGAGCTGGAGACGGCCGGCGAGCTGGTCGCGGGCCTGACCCCGGACGCCGACGTCGCGATGCTCTACTCCACGCCGAGCAAGTGGGCGCTGACCGCCCAGCCGGCTCTGGCGTTGCCGGACGGCGGCCCGGACCGGCATTCCTACCAGGGCATCTTCGACCCGTTCTACCGTGGCGCGTTCGAGGCGGGCCTCCAGGTGCGGGTGCTGCACGCGGCTCAGGCGGTGGCGGCCGAGCCGGGCGAGCTGGCCGCACGGCACCCCGTCCTCGTCGCCGCCGGTCTGTACGCGGCCGACGACGCCACGCTGGACTGGCTGGCGGCCTACGCCTCGGCCGGCGGCCACCTGGTGCTCGGGCCGCGCACCGCCTACGCCGATCACGAGGCCCGCGCGCGCCGCGAGGTCCAGCCGGCCCGGCTCGCCGAGCCCGCGGGCGTGTCGTACGACGAGTTCAGCAACCTGCCGGCCGACCTGCCCGTGCGGGCCATGCCCGGCTCGCCGCTGACGCTGCCGTCCGACGCCGCGGGCACCCGATGGGCGGACGGCGTGCACGCGCAGGACGCCGAGGTGCTCGCCGACTACCGGCACCCGCACTTCGGCCGGTGGGCGGCCGTGACCACCCGCCCGTACGGCGCGGGCCGCATCACCTGCGTCGGCACCATCCCCAACCCCGGCATGGCCACGGCGCTGTTCCGCTGGCTCGTCCCCGACGCCGGGTCGTGGGGCGGCATGCCGGCGGGCGTCACCTCGACCGGCGCCGTCACGGCGGACGGGCGGCGGCTGCGCTTCCTGCACAACTGGACCTGGCAGGAGATCGCCGTCACGGCACCGACCGCAGTGCGTGATGTGCTCGCCGGCGCTGACCATGCGGCCGGTGCGGAACTACGTCTCGGTCCATGGGATGTACGCGTCCTGCTGGAGACGCCATAGCCGTCGCTTCGCCCCGGCCTCTCGGGCCGGGGCCGCTCCCGTAAGCACCTCCTGCAGGCGCAGGCCGAGATCGGCGCGCTCGGCGGCGACGAGTTCCGGCGCCGAGCGGTCGAGTTCGCGCGCCAAGGCGGCAAACCGCTCCTCCAACTCGCCAGCCCGCTCACCTTCGTCCGCCACATCTTCCACGACCAGCGGCAGCAGGCGCACCTGCGACAGATCCTGGCCGAGTACGAGCGCGGCACCGGACAAGGCCAGGCGAAGGGGTACGACCGAACCACCTACAACGGCACGTTCGCGCCCTCCAGCACGCGCATGAAAGCACGCGACCATTCAGGCAGGTCCGGCCAGCCACGACAGGAGACCATCGCGCCGTCCACCACGTCGGGGGCGTCCACGAAGGTCGCACCCGCCATCTCCATGTCGGTCCTCAATGGCGGGAACGCCGCCGTGGTACGGCCGCGCAGCAGGCCAAGCGCCGCCGGCACCTGCGGGCCGTGGCAGATCGTGCCCACCGGCAGGCCGCGCTCGAAGAAGTAGTGCACGATACGGGCGACGTCGGGATCGGTGCGGATGTACTCCGGCGCGCGGCCGCCCGGGATCACCAGCGCCTGGTAGTCCTCGGGGCGCACGTCGGCGAATGCGAGATCCACCGGCAGTTGATGGCCGGGCCTCTCGGTGTAGGCGTCCCAGCCGGGCTCGAAGTCGTGGACCACCAGCTTCACCGCACGCGTGGTGGGGGCGGCCACGATCGCCTCATGACCTCCTTCCCGGAGCCGGAAGACGGGGTACATGGAGTCCAGCTCTTCCGCCGCATCGCCGGTCAGAACAAGCACTCGGGCCATGACTCACTCCTATTCTCCCATGGTGGATCTTAATTTGCAGGGGGCAGAAATGGCAGCCCCCGCCGGCAGCCTCACCCGCGGACCGCTGTGTACGCCGAGCACCGACTGGCCTACGCGCACGCTGCGATGCGCTCGGCGCTCGAGCCCGGCCCTCGCGTGCTCGGCCTCGGCGCCGGAACCGGCAAGCTGACCACCGCCCTGGTCACGCTGGGCGCCGACGTCGTCGCGGTCGAGCCGACCCGGCGATGCCGGCGATCTGCGCCGCGCGCTGCGGGCCATCCATCCTGTTGTATTCGCCAATTCCCGGCCGGCCGAATTCAGCGCCGGACGCCCATGCGGTGCCGCCACGCGAGGGCGATCCAGGCCGCCAGGGCGACGAGCGCCACGAGGACGATGATGCCGATCTTGAGGGGAGTCCCCATCGCACCTTGGTCGTCCATCACGGTCGCCGGCGCGACGGCCTTGTTCCGCGCGGGCCCCGTCGCCTGGCCCGTCGCCTGGCCCGTCGCCTGGCCCGGTGCGGGGGCGGTCGCCGCCACGGGGGAGGCGGCGACAACGCCCGCCTTCACCTTCACCGTCGCTTTCGCCTTGGAGGGCTCGGTCGCGGTCACGGTGACCCGCCACTCGCCGCCCGGCAGCGGCTCGGCGGAGTGGTAGAGGTTCTGGCCCTCGGGCGCCGACCTGAGCGGGACCGGCCCGAAGGACCGGCCGTCTGCCGAGGTCGCCTTCAGCGTGGCCCGGACGATCTCCGTTACGGGATGGCCGTCCTTTTTGTAGGTGACCAGCACGTTGACGTTGTCGGCGCCGTCTCCCGTCACCTCCAGCTTGATCGGCCCGCCGTGGGCGGAGGCCGCCGGTGCGCCGAGCACCAGCATGAGCCCGGCCAGCAGGACGGTGAGGACGTATGCCGGTGCCTTGTTCACGAGTCGTGACTCCCCTCGGGTTCGGTGTCGGGGGTGAGCGCCCCTTCGCCGGGTGATGTCGGTAGGAACACGTGCCGGTGGCTGTGGCCCGCGTCGATGTGCACGGCGTCGGGAGCGGTGGCTCCGATCGACCAGGTGAAGAGCGCGTCGGCGCGTTGCCGTACGGCCAGATCCATGGCGGCGGCGCGGGCCGCCTGGGTCGGTTGCCTGGGTCGGTTGATGGTCGCCACCTCCTGAGGACGGATGTCGATGACGCTCACGCCTCCTGAGGCGTGCCTTTGCCGTGGAGCATGATCAGCTTCTCGATGCGCTTGCGGCGCCAGGCGGCGACCAGCCGGATGGCGAAGGGGGCGAGGATGAGGAGGACGAGGAGGGAGAGCTGCGGCCACGGCAGGGCCCAGACCGTGGTGTCGATCGCCATCCGCTGGGCGGTGACGCCCGGGATCGGCTGGCCCGCGGGCGAGGGGATCACCGTGACCGTCGTGCCGATGGGACCCAGCGGCCAGGCGCCGGGCACCCGTGCGACGAACGTGCGGCTGCCGCCCGGCATGAGCTCCCTGGCCTTGGCCGCGGACGGGTCACTCCAGTTGTTCTCGCCCACGAACGTGGACGTCAGGACCCGGTTGTCCGCGACCAGCCGGACGTTGCCGGCGTTGGCCACGGTGTAGGTCACCTCGACGGATCCGGCGGCGAAGGGATTCCACGATCCCGTGTACTCGGCTTGCACGTCGGTTACTGCCACCTTGGCCACATAGTCGCCGGTGACGCGGATGTTCAGGCGGACGCCCACCCGGTTCTGGACCCGTACCTGACCGGAGACGGTCTCCAGGGACGCGGTCACACCTGCGGGGTGATCGCCCGGCGTCGCGTTCTGGGGGATCGACACCGTCACCGGCACGACGGAGGTGGCCCCGGCGGCGATGGTCACCTTCTCGGGAACCGCTATCCAGGAGCCGCCGTCGGTCGGTTTCGCGTCCGAGGGCCGCATGTCGAAGTAGCCCTTGGAGGTCAGGTAGCCGTCATTGGCGTCGATCGCGAAGTCGACCGGCTGAGTGGAACGGTTGATGACCGCCACATGCTCGACCACCTGCTGCCCGCCGGCGAGTTCGAGGTCGATGACGCTGCGGCCGTCAGGGCCGTCGGCGTTGGCCGGAACGACCGACCAGGTGGTGTCGGCGTCGGACGGGGTCGCGAACGCGACCGTGGCGACCAGGACGGCGACCAGCAGGGCAACGCCGACGGCGGGTAAGACGGCGAGGCGGGCGAGGGCGTCTCGCGAACGGCTTGTGGTCAACAGAGGTGTCTCCAGTCTCATCGTGGCCGTCCGGGACCTGCGCCAGGCCGGCACAGGTCCCGGACGCCCACAGCGGGCGATGGCGTCCTGCCTCCGGGTTCAGGACTGGTTGAAGAGGGAGAGCGTCAGAGTCGAGTGGTACTCGCCGGCGGCGACGTCGGCGGGAGTGCGCAGCGCGAGGCCGGCGTTGACCTGCCAGGTGCCGATCTCGTCGGCGGAGTTCGCCGTCGACACCAGCAGCTCCTGCCCCTGCAGACCGACGGCGGGCGCTCCCGAGCCGTCCGAGATGACGCTGGAGACGGGCTCACCGGCCTCCACCGCCCCGGAGGAGGAGTCGCTCAGCAGGCGCGGCCGCCAGCCCAGGTACTGCGGGCCGATGGGCGGCGCCGAACCGCTCGTCGCGGTGAACTCGCTGGCCTGGCCGACGACCGCCCAGAAGTCACCGGCCGGGATCTCCTCGGGCCGGCGGCTGTCGGTCACCGTGACCGTCGGCAGGGTGCCGACGAACTGGCGGGCGGCGGCGTTGGAGCCGTCCTCCTGAAGGGCCACGCCGCCGTTGTCGGCGACGGTCATGGACACCTCACCGGGAGTGGTGTTCGGCTCGATCGTCACCGACACGTCGATGCCGTTGTCGGGGTCGTCGTCCGCCACCGCGGGACCGGCCGCGCCGGCGCCGGCGGCGGCGAGCGCGACACCGAGCATCGCCGCGGCGAGCATCTGTGTAGTCCTGTGCATCTTCATGTGTTCGCTCCATTGAGGGGGTGGGGCCGGTCGGCTGCTCGGCCGGCCGGCCCGGGTTCTGCTATCGGGGCTCAGCGGCAGCTGAGCGCCGGGTAGGCGGCGTCGTACGACGAGGGGACCTGCCCGCCGCCGATCGTCGCGGTCCCCTTCACGGTCACCGTGCCCGCGTCGATCTGCCCGGCCCGGCTGTTGAAGGACTGGTACGCCTGCTTGCCCGGGGCCACGTCGGCCACGGTCTTCGAACCGAACGGGGTGGTCAGCGTCACCGTCGCCGGCACGTCCGAGCCGTTGACGGCCGTGACCGCCACGTACGCCGAGGTGCCGATGCAGCGGGACGAGGCGGAGACCGTCAGCTTGACCTGCGGCGCGGACGCCGAGATCGTCAGCGTCAGCGTCTTGGCCTCTTCGACGTTGCCCGCCTTGTCGGCCGAGCGGTACTTCAGCGCGTGCTGCCCGTCGCCGGTCACGGTGACCGGTCCGGTGTAGGCGGTCCAGCCACCGCCGTCGAGCTGGTACTCGGTCTTGTCGACCCCGCTGCCGCCGTCCTCGTCGGCGGCCTTCAGCGTGACCGACACCGGACCGGTGAACATGCCGCCCGCCGGCTGCTCCGGATCGGTCGTCGCCGTCGTCACGGGCGCGGTCTTGTCCTCGTCCGAGCCTGCCTTGGTCAGGTGGAAGTAGTCGAACGTGACCGTCTTCGACGCCGACTGGTTGGTGCCGATGGTGTACACGCCGACCTTCGCGCCGGTGGCCACCGCGGTGTTCTCCACCGTCGCGGAGAGATCCGTCCAGGTCCGGCCGTCGGGGGAGTAGGAGCCGGTGTAGGTGGTGCCCGCCTTCCTCAGCCGCAGCCACCACACGCCGCCGGTGAGGTTGTTCACCTGCGGCTGCGGGTTCTGCACGGTGCCGCTGGCCTCGCTGCGCAGTTCGATGCTCCGCGCCACCGTCGAGCCTGCCGAGTTGGTGGTGAGGAAGTCGAGCTTCACGTAGTCGTCGTCGCCGGTGTACACCATGAGGCCGCCCTGCTGGTACTGCTCGGTGAGCGCCGAGGCGTCCACCTTGGTCTCCAGCGTCCAGTCGCCGCTCGGCGCCGTCTGCAGGATGAAGTTCTTCGGGCCGCTGTTGCCGGTCCCGTAGATGTCACCGGTCGTGGTGTCGAGCTCCAGCTTGCCGTTGCCGACGCGCGCCGCCGTGGCGTCGGGGCGCACGACCGCGTTCCAGCGGCAGGAGTCGAGCGCGGTGCCCTCGAACTCGTCGTCCGGGTCCGGCGCCGTCGCCTTGTCGTCCGGCGTGATGTGGAACCAGTCGAAGGACGCATCCACCACCGGGTGGTTGGCCCCGGCCAGCGAGATCAGGCCGATCTTGGGGTTGGCGATCCCGGCGAGCGGCTTGGTCTGCGGCATCGCGGTGAACGTGGTGCCGTCCGAGGAGTAGTGGGCAGTGATGTTGGTGCCGTCGCTGACGAACCGCACGTACACCGTGTCGGGGTAGGAGTCCCCGAGGTTGGCCGTGTTGCTCTGCGACACCTCGTTCGGGCTGCCGTTCTCCTCCCGGATGAACTGGAAGATACGGCTGGCGTGGTTGGAACCCGAGGTCGACCGCGCCTGCAGCACCATCTTGGCGTAGTTGTCGTCGTCGCCGTAGATGATCAGGCCCGCCTGCTGGTACGCGTCACGCGCGTCCAGCGTGAGCTTGGCGGTGGCGGTCCACGCACCCGATGGCGCCGGCTGCACGACGACGTTCGGCGTGTTGCCGCCCGTGCTGTAGATGTCGGTGGTCGAGGTCGGGATCACGAGCTTGCCGTCCGCGACCTTGAGGTCCTGGTTCTCCCGGATGACCGACCAGCGGTCACGGTCGAGCTGGCTGCCCAGGAAGTTGTCGGAACGGCCGGCGAAGCACACCGTGGCCGCCGCGTCCACCTTGACCGGGACCTGGGCGGTGGCCGAAGCGCCCTTGTCGTCGGTCACGGTCACCACGGCCGTGTAGTTGCCCGGCGCGGTGTAGGTGTAGCTCGCCTCGGCCGTGGTGGGCTCCGGCGCGCCGGTCACCCCGAAGTTCCACTTGTAGGTGATCGGGTCGCCTTCGGGGTCGGTGGCCGTCGCCTTGAAGCCGACCTTCAGCGGGGCGACGCCCGTCGCCGGGGTCGCCGTCGCGGTCACGGCCGGACGCTCGTTGTCCGTGGCGCCCTTGCCGACGAAGTCGACCCAGTTGAAGTTGGCCAGGTAGGCGTTGTCGGCCGCGCTCGCCGGCTTGCGCACGACGAAGTACAGCGGTCCGCTCTCGGCCGGTGGGCCGGTCAGGTCGAGTGTGACGTCGGTGAACGTCTGCCAGCCGCCGGTGGGCGGCACGTCGACCGAGCCGACCAGAGCGCCGGTCTCGGGGTTGCCCGCCCGGACCTGCACGGTTCCGCCGGCTCCGCCCGAGGAGGCCCGGAGCCGGATCGCGGTGACGTTCGACAGGTTCACCGGGTCGAACGACCACCAGTCGCCGTCCTGGACGAACGCGATGTGCTGGTTGCCGCCCTGGGTGTCGGTCGTGGTCTCCGCCTGGACGCCCGCGGCGTCGGTGCCCTTGCCGCCGGCCACCCGGCCGGTCTGCGCGAAGTGCTCGGCCTGCTTGCGCTTGGGCTCCAGGATGATCTGGCCCCGCCCGGTCAGCGGTCCGGCGCCATTGGCGCCCCCGTCGGTGTAGCTGGCCTCGATGGCGTAGAAGAGGTTGTCGTACTCGCCGTGGCCCGCCTGCTGGGTCTGCAGGGTGCCCTCACAGCCCTTGAGCTGGTCGAGCGGGTGGCCGTGGCTGTCGTGGCCGAGGATCGCCTGGATCTTGACCTTGTCGCAGTCGATCGTGCCGTCCTCGGCGTCGGTGACGGTGACCTTGAACTTCACCTGGTCGCCGAACTCGAAGAAGGCGCCGTTCGGCGGAACGTCCACCTTGACGGTGGGACGGGTGTTGCCCGCGCTGATCGACACGCTGGCGGTGGCGGTCTTGCCGTCGGGGGTCTTGACGGTCAGGACCACGCTGTAATCGCCCCCCTTCTCGTAGGTGAAGGTGGGGTTGGGGTCGGTGGAGTCGGTGTCCCCGTCACCGTCGAGGTCCCAGGCGTAGGTGAGCGTCTTGCCCTCCGGGTCCCGGCTGCCCTCGCTGGAGAACGTGACCGCCAGCGGCAGGGGCCCGTTGGTCTTGTCCGCCGTGGCTCGGGCGATCGGCGGTCGGGTGCCCTTGGTGTACTCGATGCGGTAGATGCCGGAGTCGGCGTTGTCGCCGCCGAAGCCGGAGCCCCACTCGATCATGTACAGCGCGCCGTCGGGACCGAACTTCATGTCCATCGGCTTCTTGAACGACAGGGAGCCGAGGATCGGGTTCATCTCGACGACCTTGCTGCCGTTCTCGTCGAGCTGGAACGACCACACCTTGTCGTTGTTCCACTCACCGAAGACGGCCTTGCCGTCCCAGTACGCCGGCCACTTCACGTCCGACTGCAGGTTCGGGTCGGAGCGGTAGACCGGGCCGCCCATCGGCGCGCCACCGCTCAGCTCCGGGAAGTTCTGCGGGTCGGCCGCGTAGTGGTACCAGATCGTCGCCGGGATCACCGGCGGCAGGCTGGTCAGGCCGTCGTTGTTCGGCGAGTCGTTGACCGGCGCGGAACAGTTGAACGGCGACCCCGACTGCTTGGTGGCGAAGTTGTAGTCGACGTACGGGGTGTTGTTGCCGATGCAGTACGGCCAGCCCAAGTTTCCGGGCTTCGTGATGAGGTTCCACTCGACCGTGTTCTGCGGACCCCGGGTGGAGCTCGCCGCGTTCGCGTCGGGACCGTACTCACCGAGCATGATGTTGCCCGTCTTGGGGTCGAGACCCATGCGGAACGGGTTGCGCAGGCCCATGCCGTAGATCTCCGGCTTGGTCTTCGCCGTGCCCGGCGCGAACAGGTTGCCGGACGGGATGGTGTAGGTGCCGTCGGCCTCGGGGTGGATCCGCAGCAGCTTGCCGCTCAGGCTGTTGGTGTTGCCGGCAGTGCGCTGGGAGTCCCAGCTGGCGCGGCCGGACTGCTCGTCGAGCGGCGCGTAGCCGTCGGAGGCGAACGGGTTGGTGTTGTCGCCCGTGCCCAGCCACAGATTGCCGGTCTTGGGGTCCACCACCATGCCGCCGCCGTGGTGGCAGCACTCGGCCCGCTGCACCGGGACGTCGAGGATCTTCTTCTCGCTCGACAGGTCCAGGGTGTCACCGGTGACGGTGAACCTGCTCAGCCGGTCGACGTTCGTCCCGGTGGGCGAGTAGTAGAGATACACCCAGTGGTTCGAGTCGAAGCCGGGGTCGAGCGCCATGCCGAGCAGGCCGCTCTCGTTGGCGGTGAAGACGCTCAGCTTCGCCGCCGTCACCGTGCCGCCGGCCGGCTTGATGATCTTGACCTCGCCGAGCCGGTCGATGTAGAAGACCCGGCCGTCCTTGGCGACGTCCACCATCATCGGGTTCGACGTGTTGTCGTCGAGGGTGACCTTCTCGAAGCTCGAGCTCTGCGAGGCCGAGCAGTCGGCCTTGACCGCGCCGGAGGCGGTCTGGATGCCGCCGAGCAGCAGCTTCAGGAAGTTGGGCTCGCTGTAGTTCTCCTTGAGGTGGCCGAGCCCGGTGTACCACGACCGGCCGCCGTCGAAGTCCTGGCACCACGAGTTCGGGTGGTCGGCGCCCATCGTGGCGCCGGTGTAGGACTTCTCGTCCATCGACGTCAGCACGTGGACCGTGCCACGCGGGTTCGCCTGGTAGTCGTACCATTCGTCGGTACGGGTCCAGGTCGTCGGGAGATCCTTGGTCGCCGGGTGCGCCGGGTCCTCGACCTTGACCGTGGCCTGCTGGATCGCCGGGTGCTGCTTGAAGTACGCCCCGACCAGCTTGCCGTACCAGGCCCAGTTGTAGCCGCTGTCGGCGGCGGCGTGGACGCCCACGAAGCCGCCGCCGCCCTGGATGTAGCGCTGGAAGGCGTCCTTCTGCTCCTGCGTGCCCAGCGGGTCACCGGTCGTGGACATGAAGACCACGGCCTGGTACTGCGCCAGGTTCTGGTCCGTGAACAGGGCGCTGTCCTCGGTCGTGTCGACCGCGAAGTTGTTGTCCTGGCCGAGCTTCTGCACGGCCGCGATGCCCTCGGGGATCGAGTCGTGCCGGAATCCGGTCGTCTTCGAGAAGACGAGCACCTTGAAGGCGGGCTCCGCCGCCGTGGCGGCCTCGGCGCTCGCGGGCGCCGCAAGGGGAATGAGGAAAGGGGCGACGAGGGCTAAGGCCATCGTGGTGGCGGTTCGACGTCTCGGGCGTCGTCCGCCTTCTGGCAGGACCGCGTTGAGCAGCCTCTCTGCCCATGTTCGAGGACGTGGTGACATGGAAAACCCTTCCTGACCGGGGGGACGTCAGGCAAGGCGCGCGCCGCCGCGCTGTTGCCACTTGGGGTGGTAGCGGATAGTGCGGGTTGCTGGAGGGTGCCGTCTCCAGGTCTGTGGGGCCGTCAGTAAGGTGCCGGCCTGCGGAGTGAATCCAAGATCGTCGTCGGATCGTCGATGATGTGGTTGACCACCATGCTCGCGGCGCCCCGGGAGGCGGCGCCGAAGCCGAGCGTGGAGGCGACGAATCGGCACTCGGCGGCGGGAGCGGCCACCACGAGCCGTCGCAGCTGCTCTTGTGCGTGCGGCAGCAGCCACTGGGCCAGTGAGGCGAAGTAGCCGCCGATGACGATCACCCGCGGGTTGAACAGGTTGGCCAGGATCGAGCCGCCGAGCCCGAGCCACTCGCCGACCTGCGCCACCGCCATCGTCATCCGCCGGTCGCCCGAGGCCAGGCCCCTGGCGATGTCGGCCACCCGTTCGCCGGGATCGGGCACCGGCATGCCGGGCAACCCGTACGCCTGTTCGGGCATGGCCGCGCGTACGAGCGCGGCCAGGCCGACCTTGGTCTCCCAGCAGCCGATGCGGCCACAGCCGCATCGGTCGCCGTTGGGGTCGACCCGCAGATGCCCGACCTCGCCGGAGAATCCGTCCGCTCCGCGCAGAAGTTCGCCGCCTGAGATGATGCCGCCGCCCACGCCCACCTCTCCGGTGAGATAGACCAGGTGGGGCGTGCCGGCGGCGACGCCGGAGGTGTATTCGGCCAGGGCGGCGAGGTTCGCGTCGTTGTCCACCCACACCGGCACGCTCCGCGGGCCGAGTATGGAGCTCAGCTGCTCGGCCAGGGGCAGGTCGCGCCAGTGGAGGTTCGGCGCGAGTGTCACGACGCCGCGTGTCACGTCCACGAGCCCGGGGACGGCCACCGCGATGCCGGTCGGGACCGATCCGGCCCGCCGCATCGCCTCCACGGCCTCCTTGGCCACGAGCCCGAGCCGGTGCACGGCGCTGTCCGGGCCGCTGCCCATCGCGTCGTGGACCACCCGGCGCTCGACCAGGCTCCGGCCGCTCAGGTCGGTGCCGTGGACCGCGATGTAGTCGACGTTGATCTCCATGCCCAGGGCGCCGACGTGCGCGCCGTGCAGCGCCACCGCCCGTCTGGGACGCCCGATCGCGCCCACGTGCTCGACACCGACCTCCCGCACCAGCCGCCGTTCCAGGAGTTCGGCCATGAGATTGGAGACGGTGGCCCGGTGCAGCCCGGTCGCCTGCGCGATCTCGGCACGGGACAGGGAGGTGTGCTCGCGCAGCTCGCGCAGCACCAGCGAGAGGTTCGCCCGGCGCAGCGTGGCGGGACCCGTCGGCGCGGCGCCGCCAGGGGAGCGGGAGCGGGACGTTCTGTACGTCACCCGCACCACCTGCCCCTTTGTTTGTCTCCGAGATCAATTAATCAGGGTTGTAACACGGCGATGTCGGACCACGCACCCCTCAAGTCCGTAACGAGTTGGCATCGCTCGCTTCCGTGCACTTCGGCCAGGTTTCTCGCTCTAGTTATCGGAACGTTACGCAAGTTACGAACGATTTAATACTTGTGCCCGCCGGAAGTCGTGCCTTTAATTCGGCTAGCCATCCGAACTAATCGAGGAGGAGCGTGGATCACAGCCGGGCCGACGGCCACGCGACCGACTCGATGAGTCGCGGCGGGTCCGCGGGAGCTCCCGCGGATCAGGCCACCGTGCGCCGTTCCAATCTCGCCCTCGTGCTGCGTCACGTCAGCGCGTGCGGCCCGTGCACCCGATCGGCCGTCGCCGCCGCGACCGGGCTGAACAAGGCGACCGTCACCAGTCTGGTGAGCGAGCTGCAGGCGCGCGGACTGGTCAAGGAGATGGGGCCGCAGCACGCCGGCTCCGTCGGCCGCCCGGGTGTCGCGCTCGCCCTAGACGGCTCCCGGGTCGGCGCCCTCGGCATGGAAGTCAACGTCGACTACATCGCCGCGATCGCCACCGACCTGGCCGGCAGGGTGATCATCGACCGGCGCATCGGTTTCGACGCCATGGGCTCCAGCCCGGAACGCTCGCTGGACGAGCTGGCCCGCATGGCCGAGAGGACCGTCGCCGACCTCGACCGGCTCGGGATCACGCCGGCCGGGATCATCGTGGCCGTCCCCGGCCTGATCGACGCCACCACCGGCACCGTCGTCGTCGCCCCGAACCTCGGCTGGCGCGGGGTGGCGGTGGCGGAGCGGCTGTCCCACGCGAACATCGCCGCGGACATCCCCGTCGCGGTGGACAACGACGCCAACCTCGCCGCCCTGGCCGAGTACACCTCGGGCGTCGCGGCGGGCACCTCCGACCTGGTCTACCTCACAGGCGAGGTGGGCATCGGCGGCGGCGTCATCGCCGGCGGCCGGCTGCTGGGCGGAGCGGACGGATTCGCGGGGGAGGTCGGCCACGTCGTGATCGATCCCTCCGGCGAGTCGTGCCGCTGCGGCCGGGTCGGTTGCTGGGAGACCAAAGTCGGGCTGGCCGCGCTGGTCCGTATGGCCACACCGGACCGCGCGTACGGCACGGGCCCGCAACTCGTCCGTGACCCGGAGGAGCGGCTGGCCGAGATCGAGCACCGACGGGCCGAAGGAGATCCCCGCGTCGACGCCGCCGCCGCGGAGGTGGGCCGGTGGCTCGGAATCGGGGCGGCCATGCTGGTCAACCTCTTCAACCCACGGGTGATCGTGCTGGGCGGGTACTTCGCGCGACTCGCCGACCTGATCATCCCCGCAGCGCAACAGACGCTGGCACTCCTGGGCATGAGCGACGCCGTCGAGCGCTGCCGGTTCGTCGCCTCAGACCTCGGCTTCGGCGCCGCCTCACGCGGAGCGGCCGGAGTCGTCGTCGAACGAGCACTGTCCAACCCCACAAGCATCTCGAGCCGAACGCCTCCAACCATCGGGGTTATCGAGGGAACCCCGATGGCTTGATCGCCACAGTCAGCCTGACCCGCGTGCCGGCACGCGGTCCCGAGCTACCGCCCGCTCCCTGAACCTCCCGTCCGCCTGACCGTCCTGTTCCGCACCGCCTCGGCACATCCCGCCCATCTCGCGTGCCGCGGCCATGGGGCATGCGGCCAGGCGGGCGGAAACCCCTGTGCCCTTTTCCCCGTGCCCTTTCCCCACCCAGAACGTCCCGCCTGCCTGATCGGTCACCCGAAGCCGCACCGGCACCGTTGACGCCGACCTCGGTGCCGTCGCGGCGGTGCCAACCGGCGCCGTCAGGCGGGCGGGGCCATCAGGCGGGCACGGCCACACCGTAACCGAGGGAGGCCCTGTGCCGCGGTCACCGTCCGACTCGTCATCGCTGCTCGTGATGCGAGGAATCGTCAAGCAGTTCCCGGGCGTGCGCGCCTTGGACGACGTGAACCTTGAGGTCAGAGCCGGAGAGGTGCACTGCCTGCTCGGCCAGAACGGCGCCGGGAAGTCCACGCTCATCAAGATCCTGTCCGGTGCCCACGAACCCGACGAGGGTGAGGTGCTGCTCGACGGCTCGCCCGTACGGCTGGCGCCGCCGACCGCGGCGATGGGCCACGGAATCGCCACCATCTACCAGGAACTCGATCTGGTGGACGGGTTGAGCGTGACAGAGAACATCTTCCTCGGCCACGAGATGGCGACCTTCGGGTTCTCCCGCCGGGCCGAGGCCGACCGGGCGACGGCCGAGCTGCTCAAGCGGCTGGGGCACGGCGAGATCCGCCCCCGCACCGAGGTGGGCTCGCTGTCACCGGCGCACAAGCAGATCGTCAGCATGGCCAGGGCGCTGTCGCACTCGGCCCGGGTGATCATCATGGACGAGCCGTCGGCCGCGCTGGACCACGACGAGGTCGGCAACCTGTTCCGGGTGATCCGTGACCTCACCTCCCAGGGCGTGGCGGTGATCTACATCTCCCACCGGCTGGAGGAGATCCGCGAGATCGGCGACCGGGTCACCGTGCTCAAGGACGGGCGCACGGTCGCGGTGGGGCTGGCGGCCAAGGACACCGCGACCTCGAAGATCGTGGCGCTGATGACCGGCCGCAACGTCGAGTACGTCTTCCCGCCCCGGCCGGGCAGGGGAGCCCATGAGGGCCGGCCCGAGGTGCTGCGGGTGGAGAACCTGACGCTGCCCGGCCGGTTCGCGGACGTGTCGTTCAGCATCAGGATCGGCGAGATCGTCGGACTGGCGGGCCTGGTCGGCTCCGGCCGCAGCGAGATCATCGAGGCGATCTACGGCGCGCGGCGGGCCGGTGGCCGGGTCGTGCTCGACGGGCGGACGGTGCGGCCGGGCAGCACGACCCGCGCGGTGCGGATGGGCATGGGCCTGGCCCCCGAGGAGCGCAAGGCGCAGGCGTTGCTGCTGGACCACCCCGTCGCGCAGAACATCACGCTGGCGAGCCTGAGCCGCTACACCAGGCCGCGGTGGCTGGGCTGGCTCGACCGCCGGACCGAGTTCGCCGAGGCCGAACGGCTGTCGCAGGCGCTGGACATCCGTCCGCCCGATCCGCGCCGGCCGATCAGGACCTTGTCGGGCGGCAACCAGCAGAAGGCGGTGCTGGGACGCTGGCTGGCCGAGGACCGCAAGCTGCTGCTGCTGGACGAGCCCACGCGTGGGGTGGACGTCGGTGCCCGGGCCGAGCTGTACGCGCTGGTCCGCAAGCTGGCCGACGACGGCATCGGTGTGCTGCTGGTGTCCAGCGAGGTGCCCGAGGTGCTGGGCCTGGCCGACCGCGTGCTGGTCATCCGCGAGGGCCGGATCGTCCATGAGGCGCCGGCCGAGGACCTGGACGAGCACCGGGTGCTCGACCTGGTGATGGTCTCCGCAGGACAGAGGCCCGGATCCGATGTGGCAAATCCTCCCACCGAAGGAGCATCGCATGACTGAGGTTGATCGGGCCGCGCCGACAGGTCCGCGGTTGAAGGCGGCGGGACCGGGCGGGCCGTTCGGCCGGCTGGGTGAGGTCCGGCATCTGGGGCTGGTCGCGGCGTTGACACTGCTGGCGATCGTGGGATTGGTGACGAGGCCGGAGAACTTCGCCACCTCCTCCAACTTGGTGAGCATCCTGGCGCTGGCCTCGACCATCGGGGTGATCACTGTTGGCATGACGTTCGTGATCATCGGTGGTGGCATCGATCTGTCGGTGGGCGCGCTGATGGCGTTGGCGTCGGTATGGGCGACCACGCTGGCGACCCAGTCCTACGGGCCGGTCGTGATGATCGTGTGCGCGGTGCTGGTGGGCACCGGCGCGGGCCTGCTGAACGGGATCTTGATCGCCTACGGCCGGATGGTGCCGTTCATCGCGACGCTGGCGATGATGGTGGCCGGGCGCGGCCTGGCGCAGCGGATGTCCAACCAGCGCACACAGCTCGTGCAGCAGGACAACTCGATGATCGTGAGCCTGTCGACCACGCGGGTGCTCGGGCTGCCGCTGCTGGTGTACGTGTTCGCGCTGGTGGTGCTGTTCGGCTGGCTGGTGCTCAACCGCACGACGTTCGGCCGGCGCACCTACGCGGTCGGCGGCAACCCCGAGGCCGCCCGCCTGGCCGGCATCGACGTGCGCAAGCACACGCTGCTGTTGTACGCCTTGTCGGGGTTGTGCTGCGGGATCGCCGCGGTGCTGATCATGGCCAGGACCACGACCGGATCGTCCACACACGGCGACCTGTACGAGCTGGACGCGATCGCCGCAGTGATCATCGGCGGGACGCTGCTGAGCGGCGGCCGGGGCACGATCATCGGATCGATCCTCGGTCTGCTGATCTTCACTGTGATCACCAACCTGTTCATCCTGAACGGCCTGAACACCGCCGACCAGCTCATCGCCAAGGGCGCGATCATCGTCGCCGCCGTGCTGCTGCAGCGGCGAAGCCTCAAAACACACACCTGACACCAGGGCCGGATCGCAAGCCTTCCGGCTTCAGCAAGGAGACAAGACATGGACAAGAACGTCGCCCGGCGCGGCTTCCTCTTCAGCGGCGCCGCCCTTGGCGCGGGTGCCCTCATCAGCGCCTGCACCAGCAACGAGCCGGTCGCCACCCAGCAGGCGAGCGCGCCCGCCGCCGCTCCCGCGGCCAAGGACGGCAACGACGCCCCTGGCGACAAGGTCGTCATCGGCTTCTCGGCCCCGGCCGCCGACCACGGCTGGATCGCCGCCATCAGCAAGAACGCGGCGGACGCGGCCAAGCAGTACACCGACGTCGAATTCAAGCCGGTCGAGCCGACCAACGACATCAACCAGCAGATCTCGGCGGTGGAGTCGCTGATCCAGGCGAAGGTCAACGTGCTGGTGATCCTGCCGAACGACGGCCAGCAGCTCAACCAGGTCGCCCGGCAGGCCATGGACGCGGGCATCCCGGTGGTCAACGTGGACCGCGTCTTCCCGGACAAGCTGTCGTACCGGGCCTGGATCGGAGGGGACAACTACGGCATGGGTGTGGCCGCCGGACACCACATCGGCAAGACGCTGAAGGACAAGGGCGTCTCCAACCCGGTCATCCTGGAGATCCAGGGCATCGCCACGCTGCCGCTGACCCAGGACCGCAGCAAGGGCTTCGCCGACGCGCTGAAGACGTACGGCTTCAAGGTGACCGCGCAACAGGACGCCAAGTTCACGGTGGAGTCCGGAACGCAGGTGGCCGCCAACCTGCTCCAGGCGCACAAGAAGATCGACGCGATCTGGAACCACGACGACGACCAGGGCATCGGCGTGCTGGCGGCGATCAAGGAGGCCGGTCGCAACGAGTTCTTCATGGTCGGCGGCGCGGGCTCGGCCAACGCGATGCGTGACATCCAGGCCGACAGCGGCGTGCTGAAGGCCACCGTCACCTATCCCCCCACCATGGCCGCCTCGGCGATCAAGATCGCCCGGCTGATCGCCCAGGGCAAGGGCATGAGCGACCTGCTGGAGCAGCAGGTGCCGCAGTCGATCACCCTGGCTTCGGAGACCATCACTAAGGACAACGCCGCCCAGTACCTGCCCCTCGGGTTCGAGTCATGAGGCCTGTCATCGGGATCGGCATGGTCGGCTACGCGTTCATGGGCCGTACCCACTCCCAGGCGTGGCGCAGCGTGGACGCGTTCTTCGACCTGCCGTTCAGACCCTCGATGGTGGCCGTGGCCGGCAGATCCGCCGAGGCGACCGCGCAGGCCGCCGAGAAGCTGGGGTGGGCCGGCGCGGAGCCTGACTGGAAGCGCCTCCTCGACCGCGACGACGTGCAGATCGTCGACATCTGCACGCCCGGCGACTCGCACGCCGAGATCGCCGTCGCGGCGCTGGCGGCAGGCAAGCACGTGATCTGCGAGAAACCGCTCGCCAACACCGTCGCCGAGGCCGAGGCCATGGCCGCGGTGGCGAAGGAGGCGGCGGCGCGCGGCGTGCGCAGCATGGTCGCCTTCAACTACCGCCGCGTGCCCGCCGTCGCGCTGGCCCGGCGGTTCGTCGAAGAGGGCATGCTCGGCGCGATCCGGCACGTACGGGCGCAGTACCTGCAGGACTGGATCGTCGACCCCGAGTTTCCCCTGGTCTGGCGGCTCCAGAAGGACAAGGCCGGCTCCGGGGCCCTCGGCGACATCGGCGCTCACATCATCGACGTCGCCGAGTTCATCACCGGTGAGCGGCTGACCGGGGTGGCGGCGCTGACCGAGACCTTTGTCAAGGAGCGTCCCCTGGCGGCCAGTTCGGCCGGGCTCTCGGCCGGCGGCGGCACCGGGAGGGGCGCGGTCACCGTGGACGACGCGGCGCTGTTCATCGGACGGCTCAGCGGCGGCGGGCTGGCCTCCTTCGAGGCCACCCGCTTCGCGACCGGGCGTAAGAACGCGCTGCGCATCGAGATCAACGGCGCCCTGGGCAGCCTGGCCTTCGACTTCGAGTCGATGAACGACCTGTGGTTCCACGACCACACCATCGACAGCGCCGAGCACGGATTCCGGCGGGTGCTGGTCACCGAGCCGGACCACCCGTACGCCGGGGCATGGTGGCCGCCGGGCCACGGCCTCGGGTACGAGCACACCTTCGTCCACGAGACGAAGGACTTCCTGGAGGCGATCGCCGCCGGCACCGACCCCACACCGTCCTTCGAGGACGGCCTGCGGGTGCAGCGGGTGCTGGCGGCCGTCGAGCAGAGCGCGGCTGAGGACAGCCGCTTCATCACTGTGGAGGGTTCATGACGAGGCCGGTCACGTTGTTCACCGGGCAGTGGGCGGACCTGCCGTTCGAGGAGGTCTGCCGGCTGGCGTCGGAGTGGGGTTACGACGGCCTGGAGATCGCCTGCTGGGGCGACCACTTCGAGGTCGACAAGGCCCTCGCGGACGACTCCTACATCGAACGCAAGAAGGAGACCCTGGCCAAGTACAACCTCGGTGTGTGGACGATCTCCAACCACCTGGTCGGCCAGGCGGTCTGCGACCACCCCATCGACGAGCGCCACAAGGGCATCCTGCCCGCCCGCATCTGGGGCGACGGCGAACCCGAAGGCGTTCGGCGGCGCGCCGCCGAAGAGATCAAGAACACCGCCCGCGCGGCGGCCGCGCTCGGCGTGACGACCGTCGTCGGCTTCACCGGGTCGTCAATCTGGCACACGCTGGCGATGTTCCCGCCGGTGCCCCCGTCGATGATCGAGGCGGGGTACGCCGACTTCGCCGACCGGTGGAACCCGATCCTCGACGTCTTCGACGAGGTCGGGGTGCGCTTCGCCCATGAGGTGCACCCGAGCGAGATCGCCTACGATTACCACACCACGGTGCGGACGCTGGAGGCCATCGGGCACCGGCCGGCCTTCGGGCTGAACTGGGACCCCTCGCACATGGTGTGGCAGGACCTGGACCCGGCGAACTTCATCCTCGACTTCGCCGACCGGATCTACCACGTGGACTGCAAGGACGCCCGGGTGGCCACCCGCGACGGCCGGCGCGGCCGTCTGGCCTCCCACCTGGCGTGGGCCGACCCCCGGCGTGGCTGGGACTTCGTGTCCACAGGCCGAGGCGACGTGCCGTGGGAGGCGTGCTTCCGCGCGCTCAACCACATCGGCTACGACGGCCCGATCTCCATCGAGTGGGAGGACGCGGGCATGGACCGGCTGCACGGCGCGCCGGAATCCCTCGCCTACATCCGCTCGCTCAACGCCATCACCCCACCGGCCGCCGCTTTCGACGCCGCCTTCTCCTCCGAATGACCCACCAGGCCGGGCGGCGGCCGCACAGTGGCCGCCGCCCACCGTCCCGGTGAACGATCGAGCGAGGAGACAGATGAGAACCGGAGTATGGCTGGTCGGAAGAGGAGAGCTGGTCCAGGGCGAACAGGGGGCCGGCCGACTTCGAGGCGATGGAGGCGACGATCTCGGCGTATGCGACCGGGGGCGACGCAGGAGACGGCGTGCACGACGGGGATGGTGGCCTGGCCGCCGCAGGTGACCAGGTTGAGGTTGCCCGCGCCGAGGTGGGCGTCGAGGTTGACCGGGAGGACGACGAACGGGCCGATCGGGGGCGATGAGGGTTTTGCCGTACGGCTCCAGCCTGGCGGCGTCGGCGAGGTAGGCCTTGGCGGAGGTGGCGTCGAAGACGATGTCGATGTCGGCGAAGCCGTCCATGGCGATCAGGCCGTCCACGCCGTCGTGGGTGGTGGGCACCTTGAGGCGGCGGGCGACCGACGCGACCGTCTGGACGCCCACCGCGAACTCCTGGAACGCGTTGCGGCTTCCTGGCCGGACGACGCCCCCTACATGGCCGAGGAGGTACGGCGGATCCTGGCGGGTGAGGACGACTGACCTGGGCAAGGCTCCTCAACGCCTGTGCTCTCCGAGCGTCTGACCGGGGTGAGGTGAGTCAGAGTCGGGCCGCGGTCCAGCAGTCCGGCGCGCCAGGCTTCCCACATCCCACCATGGCGTCGAGGATCTTGCCCAGGTCGGACGTCCTCGCGTTGCCGGGGTCGTTGGACTCCTGGTTCGGATCCGCCACCGTGTCGTAGTACTCGGGCTCCGCCTCGCCCTCGTACTCCACGTACAGCTCTCCGGCAGTGCGCACCGCCGCGTAGCTGGGCGGCTGTGAGTTCCCCGCCTCGAGCGGCTCGGCATCGGGGTCCGGCTCGCCCGGCGCGGCCGGGTTGGGCTTGACGTGCTCGATCAGTGCCGTCTTCCGCCAGTCCTTCACCTTGTGGCCCTGGATGAGCGGCAGCAGGCTGCGCCCGTCGCGGCTGTCACGGGTGGCCGCGCCGACCCCGGCCATGTCGAGGAAGGTCGCGAACAGGTCGACGTTCTGGGCGATGGCACTGCTCACCAGGTCGCCGTGCCGTCCCGCCGCAGGCCGTTTGACCAGCAGCGGCACCCGGACGTCGTGGTCGTAGGCGGTGGACTTGCCGCGTACGAGGCGGTGCTGGCCGAGATGGAAGCCGTTGTCGCTGGTGAACACCACGTACGTGTTGCGCTTCTCGGCGTCCGTCAGCGTGGAAAGGACACGCGCCACCATGTCGTCCACCGACTGCACCATGCGGATCCGGTCGCGGAAGTCCCTGCGCAGCTCCTTGACCAGCGCGGGGGCGAGCGGAGCGCGGCGTACCCACGAGGGCTTGTCGGCGGTGTCCTCGTTGAACGCCGGCAACGTGCTCACGTCGATGTCGTTGCAATCGGGCCCGCCGCAGTCGCCGTGCGGGAACTCCCCGGCCGGGAACTGGGTCTTCGGCCGGTCGCGGCGGGCGGGTGGGAAGCGCGGCTCCTTGTCGCCGGGCTTGGCGCCGATCCTGGAGTGCGGCGCGAACGGCGAGACCTGGAGGAAGAACGGCCGGTCCGGGGCGCGCTCGCGGGAGCGCTCGATGAAGTCCGTGGCCCGCTTGGCGAGCTCGTCCACCAGGTAAGTGCCGTCGGAGGTGTCCAGGCCGGGAGCCTCCCCCTTGACGTAGCGGGTGAGCTGGTACTTGAACTCGCTGTAACCGCCGCCGGCCGCCACATGCCACTCGTCCCAGCCGGGCGGGACGTGGTAATCGGCGTCCACCGGATACTCGTTGATGTACTTGCCGAGGTAGCCGGTGCGGTATCCGGCCTGTTCCAGCGAGACGGCGTAGGTCCTGGGCTCGTGCGGTGCGAACGCCTTGTAGCCACCGCGATCGGAGTTCTTGTTCGTGGCCACGCCGGTATTGTGCGGGAACTGGCCGGTGAACATCGAGGCGCGTGACGGGCAGCACAGCGAGTTGGACACGTAGTAGTTGCTGAACGTCGTGCCGTCGTCGGCCAGGCCGCGCACGGTGTCCATGTACGCGAGCAGGTCGGCGGACATGTCGTCGACGAGGAAGAAGATGATGTTCGGCCGCTGGGGCTTGGCGACCGTCACCGTCCCCGCGCTTGCTTGCGAAACCAGGCTCAGGCTGAGAACAAGCGCGGTGGCCACCGCTAAAGCTCTGCGGATATGTCGGGATACGGCCATGACCGCCTTCTTTACAATTGTCCGACGATGAGGGTGGGATGCAGGCTAATAGCGCTCAATACGGCGATCAACCGATTGATCCTTAAGGCTTCCTGGCAAAGCGCGCCGAATGCGCGTCACGGCCGGCCTCACTGCCGTCGGACGGGTGTGAGCGGGGTCAGGTCGGCGCGGGTACGGCCCGGGCCTCCGCCCGCTCGATGCGCGCCTTGACGTCGCGGAAGTGCAGCCGCATCGCCTCCCGTGCGGCCTCGGCGTCCCGAGCGCGAAGCGCCGCCACGATCCGGCGGTGGTTGACCGCGATCTCGGCGCTCCGCTCCTCCGGCGGGCCGAGCGTCGGCTCGACCTCGTGGTAGACGTCCCAGAACAGGCCGATCAGCTGCAGCACCAGCTCGTTGCCGCACGAGTCGTACAGCAGCGCGTGGAACGCCCGATCGGCTTCCCGGTCCCGATCCATGCCATTGGCCAGGGCCTCCAACGCGGCGAGCCGGGGGGCGCTGGTGCTCCGAGCCACCTGGCCGATCAGCCCGGTCTCGAGCAGCTCGCGGACCTCGACCAGATCGTGCAGCGCGCGGATCCCACCCGGCCCCGAACGCACCCGGAAGGCGAACGACGGAGTCAGCGCGTCGAGCGACGCGTGCCCGACGAACGTCCCATGTCCGTGCCGGATCTCGACGATGCCCAACGCCTGCAGCGCCCGCACGGCCTCGCGGACGCTGTTGCGGCTCGCCCCGAGCAGCTCCATCAACTGCACTTCGGTCGGCATCGGCGACCCGGGGGCCAGTCCGCGCTCGTGGATCAGGGCGACGATACGCTCCTGAAGTGACGCATCGTCACGTGTACGCATGCCACCCCCAGGCTCGTCGAAGGCCTTGCGTCAAACATCCCGCCTCTTGGTCCCGGAAGGCCAGCCCGGTAGGGGAAAGTTTACGCCGACGACACAGATGACCCCCCGGGCGGACATGGCCTGTTCGCGCGCTCATCACGGGACATAGGATGTTCTACGTGTACCGAACGGATGGCGGGGTGCCGTGGAGACGTTGACGCCGGGGTCGCTCGGCGGCACCTGGGGCACGGTCCTGCTGCCCATCCGGGACGACGAGTCGATCGACTGGACACGCCTTGAGGCGGCGCTGGACGTGCTCGTCGCCGCGGGGCTTGACGGCCTGTACGCGCACGGCACCGCGGGCGAGTTCCACGCGCTCGGTGAGGATGAGTACGACCGCGTCAACGCGCTGATGGCCGAGCGGTGCGAACGGCACGGGCTCCCGTTCCAGATCGGCGCCGGCCACATGAGCGCGCAGACCTGCCTGGCCAGAGTGGCCCGCGCGCGAGTGCTCCGGCCCGGTGCGATCCAGGTGACGCTGCCGGACTGGTTGCCGCTGTCGCGCGGCGAGGTGGTGCGCTTCCTGGCCCGCGTCGCGGCCGCCGCCGACCCGGTGCCGCTCGTGCTGTACAACCCGCCGCACGCCAAGACGCAGGTGCCGGCCGACCTGTACCCGGTGATCCGCCGCGAGGTTCCCGCGGTCATCGGGATCAAGGTGGCAGGCGGCGACGCGGGGTGGTACGCGGAGATGCGGCGCCACGCGGCCGGCCTTGCCGTCTTCGTCGCCGGCCACGACCTGGCGACCGGACGGCGGCACGGCGCCGCCGGCTCCTACTCGAACATCGCCGCCCTCAGCCCGGCCGGCGCCATGGCATGGCAGCGGATGATGGTCGCGCGACCCGATGCCGCGCTCGACGTGGAACGACGGATCCACGAGTTCTTCGCCGCGCATGTCCAGCCGCTCCGGCACAGCGGGTACGCCAACCCCGCGCTGGACAAGTTCCTGGCCCACCTCGGCGGCTGGGCCGACATCGGCACTCGAGTCCGGTGGCCGTACGAGTCGGTCGACGCCTCGCTCGCCGTACGGCTCAGGCCACTGGCCCGGGCACAACTGCCCGAGCTCTTCCCCGGCGATTAACACAGGACGTAGGACGTCCTTCGCCGTCAAGGTTCGGCGATGGCGCCCGCCGGTGGGTACCGCGCTCGGTCCCCACGGTGTGAACATCATGGACTTCGTCAAGC
>NZ_JBSGFQ010000065.1:0-30030 GCF_053603495.1 Nonomuraea sp. NPDC004186
GCCGGCGCCCGCCACGGCCCAGCCGCTCGACTCCCCGTGGGACCAGGTGCCCGCGATCCTGGCCAGGATCGTGCCGCCGACTTTCCCCGACCGCACGTTCCCGATCACCGATTACGGTGCCAAGCCGGACAACTCCACCGACTGCACGGCCGCCTTCCGCTCCGCCATCGCGGCCTGCAACGCGGCGGGCGGCGGCACGGTGCTCGTGCCCGGCACCGGCAAGTTCCGCACCGGCAAGATCCACCTGCTGTCCGGCGTGCGGCTGCACGTCGAGGCGGGCGGCACCATCCGGTTCAGATCGGACGCGGGCTCGTACCTGCCGACGGTGTTCACCCGCTGGCAGGGGATCGAGTGCTTCAACTACTCGCCCTTCATCTACGCCAGGAACCAGACCGACATCGCCCTGACCGGCACCGGCACGATCGACGGGAACGCGGCGGCCGGGCCCTGGTTCGGCTTCGACGACCAGCGCGGCCCGGACTGGGACCGGTTGCAGCAGCAGGCCGTGGACGGCGTGCCGGTGGAGCAGCGGCAGTTCGGCGACGGTCACTTCCTCAAGCCGAACATGATCCAGTTCTACGGCTGCCGGAACATCCTCGTCGAGGACCTGGACATCAGGAACCCCGCGATGTGGACCATCCACCCCGTCTTATCCCGAAATATCACCATCAGGCGGGTCAAAATCTATAGCCGGGGCGCGATGGTGGACGGCGTCGACCCCGAATCCTCCTCCGACGTGCTCATCGAGGGCTGCACGTTCGACACCGGAGACGACGGCACCGTCATCAAGTCGGGCCGCGACACCGACGGCCGCCGCGTGGGCGTGCCGTCCACCGACATCGTCATCCGCGACAACACCTACTACGGCCGCTGGGGCGCGATCACGGTCGGCAGCGAGATGTCCGGCGGCGTCCGCAACGTCTTCGCCGAGAACAACCGCATCCTCGCCGGCTCCAGCTACCACTCGTTCTACGCCCTCTACCTGAAGACCAACAACCGGCGCGGCGGGACGGTGGACGGCGTGCACGTCCGCAACCTGACGGGCGGCCCGTGCGACCGGGGCGGCTTCTACATCGACATGAACTACAGCCTGACCGGCCCCGGCAACGGCCCGATCGTCAACCCGGTCATCCAGAACATCACCGTGGACGGCCTGAACATCGCCGGCTCGCCGTTCGCGATCAAGCTGTCGGGCTCCGCCGCCAGCCACATCCGGAACGTCACGATCGCCAACAGCACCTTCACCCAGATCGACACCCCCGCCCCGCAGCTCTCCAACACCGACAACGTCGTGCTGCGCGACGTCCGCATCAACGGCGTCCTGTACGGGGGCTCGTCGCCGGGCAACCGGTACGAGGCCGAGAACGCGACGATCTCGCAGGGCGTGGTCGAGTCGAACCACGCCGGCTTCTCCGGCACCGGGTTCGTCAACTACGACAACGTGGCCGGCTCGTACGTCGAGTTCGCCGTGAACGCCGCCGCGGCGGGGACGGCGACGCTCACCCTCCGCTACGCCAACGGCACCACGGCCAACCGGGCGATGGACATCGCGGTCAACGGCACGGTCGTGGCGGCGGCCAAACCCTTCAACGGCACGGGCGCCTGGACCACCTGGCAGTCCACGACGGTCTCCGCCCAGCTGGCCGCCGGCGCCAACACCGTCAGGGCGACCGCCACCACCGCGAACGGCGGCCCCAACCTCGACTACCTGGAGGTCCAATGAGCGTGACCCGTCGCCAGCTCGGGGCCCTGGTGGGGGCCGCGTTCCTCGCCCCCGCCCTGCCCGTCAGGCCGGCCTCGGCCGGCACCTTGACCGTCGCCCCCGCCTGGAAGCTCATGTGGGCGCCCGACCCGGCCGCCGTCGGGCTGGGCGCGTTCGAGACGATCGAGGACGACCGCGCCGACTCGCATCCGGCCGGGCAGCCCCACATCTACGCCGAGGGCAACGCCTTCCGCTTCAACATGCACACCGCCGACCGCGACACGTCGACGGACCGGCAGCGCCAGGAGGTCACCGGCAACCGGAACCCGGACGGCTACCTGCGCTGGCTGACGGGGGAGACCTGGCGGGTCACGTACTCGATGTACATCCCGAGCTCGCTGAAGGCGACGACGACCTTCACCCACATCAGCCAGACCAAGATGCCGGGCACCGGCACCAGCCCGATCACCGTCACGTCGCTGCGCCGCGTGAACGGCGTGCAGACCATCGAACACAAGATCTTCGAGTCCGACACCCTGGTGGGGCGCACCGAGCTCGAGCCGCTGCACGACAAGTGGATCGACGCCGAGTACGAGATCAAGATCGGCGACGGCGGCTCGGGCTCGGTGCGGTGGGTCCTGCGCAGCGGCGGCGCCACGCTCGTGGACGCCACCAGGACCGGCGACACCTTCCTCGGCGACCGGGTCCGCCCCAAGTGGGGCATCTACCGCTCGCTCGGCGACACCTCCGGCTCGCTGCAGAACTGCTACCTGCTGCTGCGCGACATGCGCGCGTACAAGCAGGTGCAGGCCACCGCCACCCGGCTGGAGGCGGAGAACGCCACGATCTCGCAGGGCGTCGTCGAGTCGAACCACGCGGGGTTCTCCGGCACCGGGTTCGTCAACACCGACAACGCCGCGGGCGCCTACGTGGAGTGGCGGCACACCGCCGCCGCGGCCGGTCCCGCCACGCTGACCGTCCGGTACGCCAACGGCGCGGGCGCCGACCGCCCCGCGGACCTGGCCGTCAACGGCCGGGTCGTGGCCTCCGGCCTGTCCTTCCCCGGCACCGGCGCCTGGACCACGTGGGCGTCCCGGAGCGTGGTGGCCGACCTCGCCGCAGGGGCCAACACCGTCCGCCTCACCGCCGCCACGGCGGGCGGCTGCCCGAACCTCGACTACCTGGAGGTGGTCCAGTGACGATCTCCCGGCGCGACCTGATCAAAGCGGGCGGCGTCCTCCTCGTCGGCACCGGCACCACCGGCGGGCCCGCGTACGCTGAGTCGGCCATCACCGCCACCCCCACGGCAGCGGCGTCGCCGTGGGACCGGGTGCCCGAGATCCTCGCCAGGATCGTCCCGCCGACCTTCCCCGACCGCACGTTCACGATCACCGACTACGGCGCCAAGCCGGACAACTCCACCGACTGCACGGCCGCGTTCCGCGACGCCATCGCCGCGTGCAACGCGGCGGGCGGCGGCCGCGTGGTGGTGCCGTCAGGAACGTTCCGCACCGGCAAGATCCACCTGCTCTCGAACGTCAACCTCCAGGTGAACGGCACCATCAGGTTCCGCACGGACCCCGGCTCCTACCTGCCGACGGTGCTCACCCGCTGGGAGGGCATCGAGTGCTACAACTACTCGCCCTTCATCTACGCCAACGGCCAGACCAACGTCGCCATCACGGGCACGGGCACGATCGACGGCAACGCGCCCGCCGGTGACTGGTCGTCGTGGGGGAGCGGCGGCGCGGACCGCGACCAGCTCCGGTCCTGGGGCGCGGACGACCACCCGGTGGCGCAGCGCCAGTTCGGCAGCGGCCACAAGCTGCGGCCCAACATGATCGGCCTCTACAACTGCACGGCGGTGCTCGTCGAGGGCGTCAACCTGCGCAACCCGGCCATGTGGACCCTGCACCCGGTCTACTGCACCAACGTCACCGTCCGGAACGTCACCTTCTACTCCACCAACTCCCAGGGTGACGGCTGCGACCCCGACTCCTGCACGGACGTGCTGATCACCGGCTGCAAGTTCGACACCAACGACGACTGCGTTCCCATCAAGTCGGGCCGCGACCGCGACGGCCGCCGGGTGAACCGCCCCTCGCAGAACATCGTGATCCAGAACTGCAAGTTCAGCGGCCGGTGGGGCGGCGTGACCATCGGCAGCGAGATGTCCGGCGGGGTCCGCGACGTGTTCGCCGAGGACTGCGAATGCAACGCGCCCGACTTCCCCGGCCGCTACCCGGTCAAGTACGCCCTCTACGTCAAGACCAGCTTCAACCGCGGCGGCTTCGTGGACGGCGTGCACCTGCGCCGCATCACCGGCCACGACCTGGAGCGCAGCGCCCTGTACGTCACGCTCAACTACGAGACCTCGGGCTCCCTGCCGCCGGTCGTGCAGAACTTCACCGCCGACGGCCTCACGATCGACGGCGCGGCGCAGGCGTACGACCTGGACGGCCGCCCCACCGACCACATCAAGAACGTCACGATCTCCAACAGCACGTTCACCGGGATCACGACGGCCACGCCGACCGCGTCGAACGTCGACAACCTCGTGCTGTCCCGGGTGAGCGTCAACGGCAAGGACATCTCCAACACCCAGCCGCCGGCCGGGACGCGGTACGAGGCCGAGGACGCCGTGATCTTCCAGGGCGCCGCCGAGTCGAACCACGCCGGCTACTCCGGCACCGGCTTCGTCAACACCGACAACGTGGCCGGCGCCTACGTCGAGTTCGCGGTGAGCGCGGCGGTGGCCGGCAACAGGTCCCTCACGATCAGGTATGCCAACGGCACGAGCACCAACCGGCCGTTCGCGGTCACCGTCAACGGCACCGCCGCCGGATCCGCCGTGAACGCCCCCGGCACCGGCGCCTGGACCACCTGGGTGTCCACCTCCGTCACCGTGCCCCTCGTCCTCGGCACCAACGCCGTCCGGCTCACCGCCACCACCGCCGGCGGCCTGCCCAATCTCGACTACGTGGAGCTCCAG
This sequence comes from Nonomuraea sp. NPDC004186, assembly GCF_053603495.1. Taxonomy (NCBI): domain Bacteria; kingdom Bacillati; phylum Actinomycetota; class Actinomycetes; order Streptosporangiales; family Streptosporangiaceae; genus Nonomuraea; species Nonomuraea sp. NPDC004186. The sequence continues at coordinate 4,695 of NZ_JBSGFQ010000065.1, forward strand.
CCATGAAACCGCTCGCCCGAGCCCTGCTGGTATGCGTCCTCGCCCTGCTCGGAGCCCCCCTCCTGGTGAGCCCGGCGCACGCGCTCGCCGAGTTCAACGTGCGCGACTACGGCGCCACCGGCAACGGCTCGACCAACGACGACGACGCCATCGACCGCGCCATCAACGCCGCGAGCGCGGCACCCGGCGGAACCGTCGTCTTTCCCTCCGGCCGCTACCGGGCCCGCACCATCCACCTGAAGTCCAACGTCACGCTCAGGCTCGACTCCGGCGCCACCCTCCTGGCCGCGAGCAGCGGCATGGACGCCGCCGAGTCCAACCCCAACGACGACTACCAGGACTACGGCCACAGCCACTTCCACAACTCGCTCATGTGGGGCAGCGGCATCACCGACTTCCACATCACCGGCACCGGCACGATCGACGGCGACGGCAACCTCATCACCGGCAACCCGTCCTCCGGCCAGGCCGACAAGGCGCTGACCCTCACCGAGTGCTCGAACGTCAGCCTCGAAGGCGTCACGTTCCGGCGCGGCGGCCACTTCGCCGCCCTGATCAACGGCTGCCACGACATCACGATCGACAACCTCAAGACGATCAACTCCAGCAGCGGCGTGCGCGACGGCATCAACCTGATCAACAGCTGGAACGTCACCGTCACCAACAGCCGCATCGAGGCCAGTGACGACGCCCTGGTGTTCAAGAGCGACTACGCGCTCGGCCACACCTACACCAGCCAGAACGTCCGCGTGCGCGACACCACCGTCTACTCGCACGAGAACAACGCGCTCCAGTTCGGGTCGGAGACCTGCGGGAGCTTCCGCGACTTCCGGTTCGAGAACATCACCGTGCTGGGCGCGGGCAAGGCCGGGATCGGCATCGTGTCCATGGACGGCGCGATCATCGAGGACGTCCACTACGACAACGTGACGCTCACCAAGACCACGTCGCCGTTCTTCTTCAAGATCGGTGAGCGGAAGCGCTGCCCCGGCTCGCCCCCCGCCGGACGGATCCGGAACATCACGATCTCCAACGTGACCGGGACCAACCTGACCGCGCCCGTCGTCACCGGCACCGTGGGAGCCTCCGACTACACCAGCACGCTGACCGGCACGCCGTCCGTGGACCTCGGACCCGGCATCACGTTCCAGAACGTCGACCTCACCGTCCCCGGCGGCCACCCCGCCTCGGAGGCCACCCGGGTGCCCGGCGAGTTCCTCACCACCTACCCGCCGCGCGACTACGGCGCGCGCCCCTCGTACGGCTACTGGATCAGGCACGCCACCGGCATCACGCTCAACGGCGAGACCCGGTTCGACGACAACGACAACCGGCCCTACGCGATCGCCGACGACGCCTCCGACGTGCAGGTGAACGGCGTCGTGGCGCAGCGCGGCAGCGGCAGTGCCTATGACGTCGGGTTCAGCGGCGTCAGCGGCTACGCCGTGCGCGACAGCGCCGACACCTCCGGCGGCGCGCTGCGCGTGCGCGCCACCAACTCCACGCCCGTCCCCGGCACCCCCGACAGCCTGTACGCCGAGGCGGAGGCGGGCACGGTCACCGCCCCCATGCAGACGGCCGCCGACCAGGCCGCGTCCGGCGGCTCGTACGTGACCGTCGCCGCCGGCAACAACAGCAAGTCCAGCGCGCCCTCCACCGGCTGGACGACGATCCCGTTCACGGTCGAGCACGACGGCACGTTCGCCGTCTGGGCCCGCGTGATCGCCGCCAACGACGGCGACGACTCGTTCTGGGTGCGCTCGGGCACCGGCTCGTGGACGAACTGGAACAACATCCCGATCGGCACCTCCTGGCACTGGGCCAAGCTGCCCGTCACGTACGACCTGGCGGCCGGAGCGCGCACGATCACCTTCGCCTACCGCGAGGACGGCGCCCGCCTCGACCGGGTCGCCATCAGCAGCGACCCGGCGTTCACCCCCGGATCCTAGGAGAGCATTATGAGACGCACGGCGATGCTCGCCGTCCTGGCGCTCCTGCTCGGCCTGCTCACCGCCCTCCCGGCGCGGGCCGACCTGCAACACCCGCGCCAGGCGTTCCTGCGCAACTCGATCGCCGGCCTCTTCCTGCACTGGGGCGAGCGGACCTCGCCGCAGCACACCAGTTGCAGCGCGTGGGAGGCCGACGTCACCAACGGCGGCTGGAGCGCCTCCTACTGGGTGAACGAGGCCAAGAAGCTGCACGCCCAGTACATCGTGCTGGCCACCTTCCACAGCCGGCTCGGCTACGCCCGGCCGTACCCGTCGGCGATCCCGGGCTCCTGCCGCACCACGCGGGACTTCCTCGGCGAGCTGATCGACGCCGCCGACGCGCAGGGCCTGAAGGTCATCCACTACATGACCGACGACCCGCAGTGGCACAACGAGGGCCTGTCGTCGGGGTCGTGGCTCAGCTCCTCGGCCTTCTCCAGCTACGTCGGCCACGACGTGGACCTGACCACCCGCGACGGGTTCGGCGAGTTCAGCTACCTGCAGTTCTTCGAGCAGATGCAGCGCTATCCCAAGCTCGCCGGGTTCTGGATCGACAACGACAACGCCTACTGGGAGCGCAACGACCTCTACGCCAAGATCTACCAGCAGCGCCCCGACATGACGATCTCGAACAACAACGAAGACACGCCGATCATGGACATGATCAGCAACGAGCAGAAGACCGGCATGACGCCGTCGTACGACTACCCGCAGGCGGTCTACACGGCGCTGCCGCGGCTGATCGAGGCCGACTTCAAGCTGCCCACCGGCGGCCCCTGGTGGTACGGCGGCTCCGACCAGGCCGTGGACCGCAAGCTCACGCTCGGCCGGCTCATCACGAACGCGGGGTCGTCGGTCAAGGCGCTGATGGCCGAGACCGCCATGGTCAACGGCAAGTTCCCCGCCCAGCAGGCCGACTTCAACAACTTCGCGAACACGTACCTCTCGGCCATCTGGGAGTCGCTCGGCGGCACCGAAGGCGGCGGCTACATGTTCGGCGGGCTCAAGCCGGGCTTCTGGAACAACGGCGCGCACGGCGTGACCACCGTCGCCAAGGACGACCCCAACCGGCACTACATCCACGTGATCACGCCACCGTCCGGCAGCACGCTGTCGCTGCGCGACAACGGCTACCGGGTCGGCTCGGTGACGAACCTGCGCACGGGCGCGCCGGTCGCGTTCACGCAGTCGGGCGGCACGCTGACGCTCAGCGGGATCTCCAGTTGGGACCAGTACGACACCGTCTTCAAGGTCGTCACCAGCGGCCGTCAGGGCATCTACACCGGCGTCACGCTCTCGGCGAGCTCGTCCACCAGCGGCCACGGCGCGGCGGCGGCGGGTGACGGGAACTACCTGACCTACTGGGACAGCGACGCCGCCGAACCCGCGCGGCTCACCTTCGACCTGGGGTCCGCCAAGCCCGTCCAGTATCTGGCGTTCAACCAGCGGGAGGACTCCACCGTCTACCCGTCGTCCGGGTCGGCGCGGATCTCCGGCTACCAGGTGCACGTCAGCAACGACGGCTCGACCTGGGGGAGCGCGGTCAAGACCGGGACCGTGCCGAACGCCCGCGGCGTCCAGTTCATCGACCTGAGCGGGGTCACCGCCCGCTACGTCCGGCTCTCCAAGACCGGGCACCACGGCGTCGCCCGCTGGCGGGTGGACGAGGCGTGGGTCGGCGGCCAGTACGCGGGCGGCGGCGGCTCCACCGGCACCCGCTACGAGGCCGAGAACGCGACGATCTCCCAGGGCGCCGTCGAGTCCAACCACGCGGGCTACTCCGGCACCGGCTTCGTCAACGGCGACAACATCACCGGCGCCTACACCGAGTGGACGATCAACGCGCCCGCGGCCGGAACCGCCACGATCGCGCTGCGCTACGCCAACGGGACGACGACCAGCCGCCCGGCGGCCGTCACCGTGAACGGCGGCGCCGCCCAGAACCGCGACTACCCCGGCACCGGCGCCTGGACCACCTGGGCGACCGACACGTTCACCGTCCCGCTCAACGCCGGGGCCAACACGCTGCGGGTCACCGCGACGACCGACGGCGGCAACCCGAACCTCGACTGCATCGACGTCACGACGGGAGGCGCCTCATGAAAGCGGTGCTCATGAAAGCAGGGCTCATGAAAGCGGGGCTCACGGCGCTGGCGGTGGCCGCCACGTGCCTGACCCTGCCCGCGGCACCGGCCGCCGCCTCGGACAACGGGCTGTCGATCAGGCCCGCGATGGGCTGGAGCAGCTGGAGCTTCGTCCGCCGCTGGCCCGACGAGACCAAGATGAAGGCCCAGGCGGACGCGCTGGTCAGCAGCGGGCTGGCCGACAAGGGCTACGTCTACGTCAACCTCGACGACTTCTACCAGAAGTGCGACTCCAACGGCTTCGTCGTCGACGACTACGGCCGCTGGGCGGTCGACACCGCCAAGTTCCCGTCCGGGATCAAGGCGCTGGCCGACTACGTGCACGCCAAGGGGCTGAAGTTCGGCTTCTACGTCACCCCGGGCATCGCGAAGAACGCCGTCACGGCCAACAAGCCGATCGAGGGGACGTCGTACCACGCGCAGGACATCGCGGACACCTCGCAGACCCACAAGAACTACAACTGCAAGAACATGTACCGGCTCAAGTACTCCCACCCGGGCGCGCAGGCGTTCATCAACTCGTGGGCCGACCAGATGGCCTCGTGGGGCGTGGACTACCTCAAGATCGACGGCGCGGACGCGTCCACGGTCGCCGACGTGGAGGCGTGGGACAAGGCGCTGCGCCAGACCGGCCGGCCGATCAACTTCGCGCTCTCCAACAACCTGCCGATCGCCCAGGCCACCACCTGGAAGCGGCTGGCCAACAGCTGGCGCACCCAGGGCGACGTCGAGTGCTACTGCGGGTCCGGCCCGAACGGCAGCGGCTACCCGCTCACCGACTGGTCCCACGTCGTCAGCCGGTTCAACTCGGCCGCCTCCTGGCAGCAGTACGCCGGTCCGGGCGGCTGGAACGACTACGACTCGCTGCAGATCGGCAACGGCGACCAGGTCGGGCTCACCGCCGACCAGCGCCGCTCGCACATGACGCACTGGGCGATGGCCGCCAGCCCGCTGCTGCTCGGCACCGACCTGACCGCGCTCACCTCCGTCGACCTGGCGATGCTGAAGAACGACCGGCTCATCGCGGTCAACCAGGACGGCGTGGCCGCCCAGCGCGTCGTCAACAGCGGCGTCAACCAGGTGTGGCGCAAGCGGGAGGCCAACGGCGACTACATCGTCGCGCTCTACAACACCGGCACGTCGGGCAACTCCACGGTGAGCGTCACCTGGGCGCAGGCCGGCTTCACCGGCCCGGCCGCCGTCACGAACCTGTGGTCGGGCGCCTCCGAGGGCACCGTCGCCACCTCCTACAGCGCCACCCTGCGCCCCGGGGAGACCCGCCTCATCCGCGCCCGGCCGGCCGCCGCCGCGACCCGTTACGAGGCCGAGAACGCGACGATCTCCCAGGGTGCCGCCGAGTCGAACCACTCCGGCTTCTCCGGCACCGGGTTCGTCAACGCCGACAACGTGACCGGCTCGTACGTGGAGTTCACCGTGAACGCCGCCGAGGCCGGCTCGCGCACCGTCACCATCCGGTACGCCAACGGCACCTCGGTGAACCGGCCGATGACCGTCGCGGTCAACGGCGCCGCCGTCCAGACCCGCGACTTCCCCGGCACCGGCAGCTGGGACACCTGGGCGGACGCCACGCTCACGGTGTCGCTGAACGCCGGGGCCAACACCGTCCGCCTGACGGGCACCACCGCCAACGGCGGACCCAACGTCGACTACCTCGACGTCTCCTGAGACGTCCGCTGATCGGAAGGAACGCCTGTGCACCCCCCACGCTTACGCCGCCTCGTCATCCTGGCCGCCGCCTGCCTGGCCGTCACCGGTCTGGTCGCGTTACCCGCCCGGGCCGCGACCGTGCGGTACGAGGCCGAGAACGCCACCAACGTCCAGGGCGTCGTCGAGTCCAACCACGCCGGGTTCTCCGGCACCGGCTTCGTCAACAGCGACAACGCGGCGGGCCCGTACACCGAGTGGACGGTGAACGCGCCCGCGGCCGGCACCGCCACGCTCGCCATCCGCTACGCCAACGGCACCACCACGACCCGCACCACCGACGTCTCGGTCAACGGCACGGTCGTCTCGGCCGGGCGCACCTTCGGCCCGACCGGGGCCTGGACCACGTGGGCCACCTCCACCCTGACCGCCACGCTCGCCGCGGGCGACAACAAGATCCGCGTCACCTCGACGGCCTCGGGCGGCAACCCCAACCTCGACTACCTCGAGGTCACCATGGCCGACGCGCCCGCGACCGAGTACCAGGCCGAGGCCGCCACGCTCTCGGAAGCCTCGGTGGCGACCAACCACACCGGCTACACCGGCTCGGGCTTCGTCGACTACGTCAACGCCGTGGGCGGCTACATCGAGTGGTCCGTCAACGTGGCCGAGGCCGGCACGCACACCCTCACGCTGAGGTATGCCAACGGCACGACCGTCAACCGGCCGATGACCGTCGCGGTGAACGGCGCCGCCGTCCAGACCCGCGACTTCCCCGGCACCGGCAGCTGGGACACCTGGGCGGACGCCGCGCTGACGGTGTCGCTGAACGCCGGGGTCAACACCGTCCGCGCGACCGGCACCACCGCCAACGGCGGCCCCAACGTGGACCGGCTCTCGGTCAGCGGCTCCGGCGGGCCCGACGGGCAGGCGCCGACCGTGCCCGCGGACGTCCGCGTCACCGGCACCTCGGCCGCCAGCATCACGCTGGCCTGGACGGACTCCGCCGACAACGTGGCCGTCACCGGCTACCGCGTCTACGAGGGGACGACCGTGGTCACGACCACGCCGACGGCCGGCGCCACGATCGGCGGGCTCACCGCCGGGTCCACGCACACGTACACGGTCACCGCGATCGACGCGGCGGGCAACGAGTCCGGGCACAGCGCCGCGGCCACCGGCACGACCGGCAGCGGCGGGACCGGGCCGACGGCCGACCAGCTCCTCGCGAAGGTGACCGCGTGCAGCCAGATCTCCAACGGCAAGTACAAGACGGACTCCGACGTGAGCTCGGCGACGGTCGCGGTGTGCGAGAAGACCGGGGCGGTGTTCTGGAAGGGCGACATGGACATCGACTGCGACGGGGTGCGCACGACGCAGTGCAACGAGAACACCGACTGCTGCTTCCAGCCCGACACGGCCTGTCACACCAGCGGGGACTCGCCGCTCAACGCGGCGCAGCTCGCGTACATGGTGGTGCCGAGCTCCAGCTCCATCTGGGACTACCGGACGAAGGGCATCGGCTGCGGCACCGTGGTGGCGATCGTCTACAACGGGCAGGTGGAGTACGCCGTGATGGGTGACACGGGGCCGAGCGGGATCATCGGCGAGGCGTCCTACCGGACGGCGGCCGACCTCGGCATCAACCCCGACCCGAGCAACGGCGGCACGGACACCGGCGTCACGTACATCGTCTTCACCGGCTCCGGCACCAAGGTCCAGACCATCGAGAACCACACCCAGGCGGTCACCCTGGGCCGCACGCTGGCCCAGCGTTTCCTCGACCAGAACTGACGCGCGGCGGCACGATAACCCCCATCCTTTACGGCTACGCACGCTGGGCCGCGCGCCGATCTTCAGGCCCATCCTTTACGGCTGCGCACGCTGGGCCGCACGCGCCGACGTCGGTGACCGTCCGTCCTGGCCGGTCGTGAAGGCTCACGGGCCGCTCGCCGTGACGACGCGCATTCTGGGCCGGCTCCGTGGTTCTCCTGGCTACGGAGCCGGTCCTTCATGATCGGCCGAGGATGCCGGCGGCCCGCTCGCGCATCTCCACCTTGCGGATCTTGCCGGTGACCGTCATGGGGAAGGCGTCCACCACGTGCACGTACCGGGGGATCTTGTAGTGGGCCAGGCGGCCCGCGCAGAACTCTCTGACCCGCTCGGCCGTCAGCGGCTCGACGCCCGGCCGCATGACGATCCAGGCCATCAGCTCCTCCCCGTACTTCTCGTCGGGCACCCCGATCACCTGCACGTCGGCGACGTCCGGGTGGCCGTAGAGGAACTCCTCGATCTCGCGCGGGTAGATGTTCTCGCCGCCGCGGATCACCATGTCCTTGATGCGGCCCACGATGCTGACGTAGCCGTCGGCGTCCATGGTGGCCAGGTCGCCGGTGTGCATCCAGCGGGCGGTGTCGATGGCCTCGGCCGTGGCGTCCGGCTGGGCCCAGTAGCCGAGCATGACCGAGTAGCCGCGGGTGCACAGCTCGCCCGGCACGCCGCGGGGGAGCGCCAGCGGGGTCTCCGGGTCGACGACCTTGACCTCGATGTGCGGCATGACGCGGCCGACGGTCTCGGTGCGGCGGGCCAGGCCGTCGTCGCGGCGGGTCATCGTGGACACGGGTGAGGTCTCGGTCATGCCGTAGCAGATGGCGACCTCGGTCATGTTCATCTCGCTGACGACGCGTTTCATGACCTCGACCGGGCACGGGGATCCGGCCATGATGCCCGTTCTGAGCGTCGAAAGATCGAAATTTCCGGACCCGGTCAGCAGGGCCAGCTCGGCGATGAACATCGTCGGCACCCCGTACAGGGACGTGCACCCCTCGGCCTGTACGGCGCGCAGCGTCGCCTCCGGGTCGAACCCCGGCGAGGGCAGCACCACGCACGAGCCGTGCGAGGTCGCGCCGAGGTTGCCCATGACCATCCCGAAGCAGTGGTAGAGCGGCACCGGCAGGCACACCCGGTCGGCCTCGGTGTAGCCGAGCAGCTCGCCGACGAAGTAGCCGTTGTTGAGGATGTTGTGGTGGGACAGCGTGGCGCCCTTGGGGAAGCCGGTCGTGCCCGAGGTGTACTGGATGTTGATCGGGTCGTCGAACGTCAGCCGCGCCGCCCGCTCCGCCAGCAGGGCCGGGTCGGCGCGCCTGCCGCTCTCGACCAGCTCGTCCCAGCCGGGCCCGCCGATGAACACCGCGTCCCCGAACCCGATCTCGTCGATCATCGCCCGGTAGTCGCTGCTCTTGTGCGTGACCGCGCTGACGAGCAGCCGCATGCTCGACTGCTTGACGACGTAGGCCAGCTCGTGGGCCCGGTACGCGGGATTGACGTTCACCAGGATCGCGCCGATCTTGGCGGTGGCGTACTGGACGAGCACCCATTCGGCGCAGTTGGGCGCCCAGATGCCGACCCGGTCGCCCTTGCCGATGCCGCGGGCCAGCAGGCCGAGCGCCACCTCGTTCACGGCGGCGTCGAGCTGCGCGTACGTCCAGCGGCGCCCGGCCGCCACGTCCACCAGCGCCTCGCGCTCGCCGAACCGCGCCACGGTGCGCTCGAAGTTCTCGCCGATCGTCTCGCCCAGCAGGGGGACCTCGGACCCGCCCGAGGCGTACGAGAGCAGTGCGTCAGCCATGAACGGAGAATTCCCCCGGACCCGGCCCGGCACCACCCCCTTTCGGGGGTGGCTCTCCGCCCCGGGCCTCGTCCATGCTGGACCCATGGCCGCACCGTACGCGCCCATCGATCGTGAGGCGTTCCAGACCGCCATCGGCCGGCTGCGCCGGGCGACGGGCCTGCCGGTGGTGTTCGGCGGCGTGGTGGGGTCCCGCTCGCTCGGCGTGACGCTGACGGAGTTCAGCGGCACCCTGACCGGCGCGCTGCGCGGCCTGGTCGTCGGCGCGGGCAACGGGCTCGGCGGCCGGGTGATCACCACCGCGCGCCCCGGCACCGTCGACGACTACGCCGCCGACCCGCGCATCAGCCACGAGTACGACAAACCCGTGATCGCCGAGGGGCTGCGGGCCATCGCGGCGGTGCCGGTCACGGTGGACGGCGGCGTGTCCGGCGTCCTGTACGGCGGGATCCGCGAGCCCCTGTCGATCAGCGACCGCGTGGTGGACGCCATGACCCAGGTCGCCGCGCGGGTAGGCTTCGAGCTGGCCGTCAGGCGGGAGGTGGAGCGGCGGCTGGCCGAGATGGAGACCGCGGCGATCACCCGGGCCGCCCGCGAGTCGCCGTCCGCCGGCGAGTGGGAGGCGGTCCGCCAGGCGCACGCCCAGCTCAGGGCCATCACCCAGGACGTCGCCGACGCCGGGCTCCGGGCCCGGCTCCAGGACGTGTGCGACCGGCTGGCCCGCCCGGACGGCCGGACCCCGGAGCGGCCGAGCCCGCTGTCGCCGCGCGAGCTCGACGTCCTCGCCCTGGTCGCCGTGGGCTGCGGCAACGCGGAGACCGGGGAGAGGCTCGGGATCCGGGCCGAGACGGTCAAGAGCTACCTGCGCAACGCGATGCGCAAGCTGGGGACGCACACCCGCATGGAGACGGTGATCGCCGCCCGCCACCGCGGCTTCCTGCCCTGACCGGCGCTCAGTTGCCCTGCGGGTGCGTGCTCCAGTACTCGTCGGCGGCGGCCTGGATGTCCGTCAGGACCTTCTGGTAGGTGTCCGGCTTGACGACGAAGGCGCCGAAGCCGTCCAGCGCGGCGGTGAGCACCGGCGGCGGGGTGGCCTCGAAGTAGCGGTTCACCAGGCGGTAGTCACCGCTGCCCGCGGCCTTGCTGACCTCGGCGATGGCCTGGTCGGCGATGGCGACCTTGGGGTTGGCCGACACGTCGCCCCTGGCCGTGGCCCATTTCTCCTGGGCGGACGAGCTCACCCACCACTTGAGGTATTTGGTGCTCGCGTCGGGGTCGGGCGCCTTGGCCAGCGAGCAGAGCGGGCCGCTCTCGAAGATCATCGAGGTCTTGGGCAGCGCGGGGTTGACGTTCGGGATGACGAAGAAGCCGTAGTCGGTGCCCGCCTTCATGTCGCGCTGCGTCATGCTCGTGTTGAACCAGGTGCCGAACGACACCATCGCGGCCTTGCCGGTCTTGAGCACGTCGCCCGGGTCGGTCTTGTCGCCGGGGTTGTTGAAGTAGCCGGCGTCGATCATCGACTTCCACCGCTTCATCACGTCGACCACGCCGGGGTCGGTGTACTTCGCCTGACCCGTCGAGAGGCGGTCGTAGAGGTCGGGGTCGGTGCCGGCCAGGAGCTGCTCGAACCAGACGAAGGAGAACAGCACGCTGGTGTGGTAGAAGGCCTTGACGCCGTTCTTCTTCAGCGTCTCGGCGACCTTGACCAGCTCGTCCCACGTCGCCGGCGGTTTGAGCTGGTACTTGTCGAAGACGCTCTTGTTGTAGAACATGCCCCAGTACGCCGCGTTCAGCGGCACGCAGTACTGCTTGCCGCTCACCGTGTAGTACTTGGCCAGGTCGGCGGACAGGTCGCCGTTCTTGATCGCCTCCTGCCAGATGGCGGACGTGTCGGAGACCTGCTTCTGCGCGACGATCTCGGCCAGCCGCCCGCCCGTCGTCCAGGTGAACAGGTCGGGCTTCACGTCCGTGCGGAACGACGCCTTGATGAACGCCTGGTACGTCGGCTCGTCGGTGTAGCCGACCGGCTTCATGGACAGGCCGATCTGCTGCTTGGACAGGCTGCCCATCTCGTCGAAGTATTTGCTCCAGGCGCCCTTGTCGTTGTAGAGCTTCAGCTCCGTCTTGCCGGCGGCCTGCTTGGGCGCGGATCCGCCGGAGGAGCAGGCGGTGATAGCGAGGCAGATGACGGCGGCGACACCAAGTGACCGGATCATGCCCGGCCTCCTCTTCGATCTTGGGGGGATTAAGTCATCTAATCACTTGATATCTTGGCTGTCCAGAGGAACGACGGCTCGCCGCGTAACCTCCCGGTAACATCGCGGGGCCATGCCGTACCGCTCCTGGAAGAGCCGGCCGAAATACGACTGGCCGGAGAAGCCGCAGCGCTGGGCGATCCGGCCGATGCCCTCCGTCGTCGTAGTCAGCAGCAGGGCGGCGTGCTCCAGCCGCCGCCCGACCACGAACCCGATCGGCGTGCACCCGTAGTGCCTGCGCATCGAGCGGGCCAGATGCCCCGGGCTGACGGCGGCGAGGGACTGCAGCCGGGGCAGGCCCTCGCGCAGGTTCTCCTCGCGCCGCATCGCGACGCAGGCCGAGACCAGCCAGCCGGGCCGCCGGTCCACGGCCGTCCCGTCGGCGCCCTCCAGCAGCGGGACGACCGCCGTCAGCAGCCCGACCAGGTCGAGCACGCGGGGCACGCCGGAGTAGGCGGCCAGCAGGCGGCCGAACTCCGCTGCCACCGGCCCGTCCAGGTCGGCGCGGGCCGACAGCGGGAGCTCCCGGCGGTCCCAGTCCGCCGGTCCCGCCAGCCCCGCCAGGTCGGCGAAGGCCCGCCAGCGCTCGCTCGGGAAGGCGATGTTGACGAAGCGCATGCCGTCGGCCGAGGCGAACTCGTGCCGGTCGTGCGGCCGTACCAGCACCACGTCCCCGGCGCGCAGCGGCTGCTCCGCCTCGCCGACCCGCTGCACGCCCGCCCCCGCCGTCACGAGGACCAGCTCGTGGAAGTCGGCGTGGGAATGCGGCTCAGGCCGGTCCCTGCGGCCACCCTTCACCGGCACCAGGGCCGCGTGGTAAGGCAGGCCGGCCGCGAACTCGACCCAGCGCAGGACGGTCGGCATGTCAGGAAATTAATACTTGTGGAGCGGTGATTGCTAGTAACCCGTCCCGCGAAGACCGAAGAATCCGAGTGACGCCCCACCCTCACAAGGAGCGCATGGTGAGAGTCGACCGGACCCTTCAGGACTACGACCGCGACGGCTACACGATCTTCCGTGACGTCCTCGACCGCGACCTGATCGCCGAGGCGAGCGAGCACGTCGCCTGGCTCCAGGCCAAGCACCCCGACCTGAACGGCGAGGACCTGGGCACCGAGCTGGTCGCCCGCGACCCCTTCTGGGTGCGGCTGGTCGGCGACGACCGGCTGCTGGACATCGCCGAGCTCTTCGTCGGCTCCGACATCGCGCTGTTCGCCTCGCACTACATCAGCAAGCCGCCCTTCTCCGGCAAGCCGGTCCTGTGGCACCAGGACGGCGCGTACTGGCCGCTGGAGCCGATGCGCGTGGTCACGCTCTGGCTGGCCGTGGACGAGGCCACGACGGAGAACGGCTGCCTGCGCGTGATCCCCGGCTCGCACCGGCAGGACCTGCACGAGCTGCGGCAGCGCGACGACATCGACAACGTGCTCGGCTCGGAGAGCGCGGTGACGGTGGACGAGTCACAGGCCGTGGACCTCGTCCTGGCGGCCGGCGACGTGGAGGTCCACCACCCCAACATCCTGCACGCCTCCAACGCCAACACCTCGCCGCACCGCCGCTGCGGCCTGACCATCCGCTACATCCCGACCTCGACCCGGATCACCAGCGAGGAGCAGCCGTTCGTCTCGGCCCTGCTGTTCCGCGGGGACCCGGGGGTGAATGTCTACCAGCCGTTCCCCGCATACGTGGAGGGCGAGCACATGCCCTTCGCCGCACCGCGTAGACATATCAACTGACATGTGGGCAAACTAACGGCTGTTACATTCTTTGCGCAACGGAAGGATGTGGGGCCGATGGCTGCGGCTGCATGGGGCCTGGGCGCGGCGGTGCTGCTGGCCTCGATCGTGGAGATGGTCGAAGCGATGACGATCGTCATGGCGATGGGCATGACGCGGAGCTGGCGATCGACGCTCATGGGCGTGGCGGCGGCCCTCGTGGCCCTGGCCGCCTTCACCGCAGCCGCCGGCTACGCCCTGGCGACCTGGCTGCCGGAGGCGGCGCTGCAGCTCGCGATCGGCTCCCTGCTGCTGATCTTCGGCCTGCAGTGGCTCCGCAAGGCGATCCTGCGGTCGTCGGGGCGCAAGGCCATGCACGACGAGGAGCAGATCTACGCCGAGGAGGTGGCCGCCGCCAAGGGCGCGGGCGAGGTCAGCGCCAAGGGGCTCGACTGGTTCTCGTTCATGATCAGCTTCAAGGGCGTCTTCCTCGAAGGCGTCGAGGTGGTCTTCATCGTGATCACCTTCGGCCTGAGCGCCGGCAACCTGCCGGTGGCGATCGCGGCGGCCGTCGTCGGCGTGCTCCTCGTGCTCGTCGTGGGCGTCGCCGTCAGGGGGCCGCTGTCGAAGGTGCCGGAGAACACCCTCAAGTACGGCGTCGGCTTGCTGCTGGCCGGCTTCGGGACGTACTGGTCGGTCGAGGGGCTCGGCATCTTCACCGACAGCCGCGAGAGCCTGGAATGGCCGGGCGCCGACCTGGCGATCCTGGTGCTCATCGCCGCCTGGTACGGGCTGTCGCGCCTCATGGTGCGCGCGCTCAGGCGTCCGTCCGCGGTCGTGCCGACTGTTTCCGGGAGCTAGACATGGGGTTCATCCGAGGATTCGGGCAGTTCTGGTACGACCTGATCGTCGGCGACGACTGGAAGATCGCCGTCGCCGTGGTCGTCACGCTGGCCATGGGCACGGTGGCGCTGCTGGCGTTCGGGCCACCGTCAGCGGTGCTCGCGCCGGTGCTCGGCGTCTGCCTGATGGCGGCCTTCGCCATCGCGCTGCGGATCGACGTGCGCGACCGATAGCCCGGCGCTCACCCGGCGCCGTGCTGGAAGATCGCGGTGTCCTCGGCCTCGTAGACCGAGGCGGCGAACTCCTCCAGCGTCCGCGCGCAGTCGTCGAGCGCCTTGACGACCTCCTTGCGCCGGGCCGCGCCGAGGACGTCGCGGACCGTGACCTTCTCGAACCAGCCCCTGAGCTTGGTGAGATCCTCCTCGTTCTCCTCAAGCTCGCTGTAGGTGAAGTGCTTGGCCCGCACCTCCTTGGCCACCTCTTCGTGGAAGTCGGCGCACTTGTCGAGGATCTCCTCGTACTCGTCGTCGCGGGCGGCGTTGTAGAGCGCGACCAGGTCGGACTCGCCGATGACCGACGAGGTGCTGACCAGGAACGCCTGGCCGGACATCGACTCGACGATCTCGCTGCGCAGCGCCCGCAGGGCCCGCTCGCTCTGCGGGGTGCGCGGCGCGGCGGCCGCGGAGTTCTGCAAATAGACGGCGCCGAGGTTGCGCAGCTTGCGCCAGACCGCGGCCCGCAGCCTGGTCGGCTCGGTGGGCACCCGGTAGATCAGCATGAGCCAGGTGACAGGCTTGCCCGGCCCGGCGGCCTGTGGCTCGCCGCCCTTCGGCTCCTCCGTGCCCGGCACCGCGCCTCCTCCTCCGAACGGGACCACTCGATCGTATCCGCGCCCGGCGGCGGGGCGGGCCGCCCCACAAGCCGGCCCGCCGGCGGGCTACCCCGCGCGGTAGGCGATGTCCCCGTCGAGCATGGTCAGCCACGCGTCCACGCCGGACAGCGCGTCCGCGGGCAGGCTCCGGACGTCGCCGTCCAGGACCACCACGTCGGCGAGCTTGCCGGGCGTGAGCGACCCGATCCGGTCCTCCATGCGCAGCGCGTACGCCGCGTCGATCGTGTGCGCGCGCAGCGCCTCCTCCAGGGTGATCGCCTGCTCAGCCCCGATCGGGCCGCCCTCCCTGGTGCGGCGGCGCACCGCGTTCGACACCGTCTCCATGGGCCGCAGCGAGGAGACGAACGAGTCGCTGGACAGCACCGGGCGCAGCCCCGCGTCCAGCTCCTCGCGGATCGGCTGCAGCCGGTGCGCGCGCCGCTCGCCGAGCCGGCGCACGAAGTCGGTGCCGCTGTCGTACAGGAAGTTGGGCTGGTTGACCGGGATCACGCCGAGCGCGGCGAACTCCCTGACCTGGCCGGGCGTCGGGTGACCGCAGTGCTCGATCCTGGGCCGGGCGTCGTCGCCGGACACCGCCACCGCGGCCCTGATCGCTTCGAGGGAGTAGCCCATGGCCCGGTCGCCCTGGGTGTGGATGCCGATCTGCCAGCCCGCCGTCGCGGCCCGGCGTACGAGGTCGACGAGCTGCTCGGGCTGGTGGTAGAGGGAGCCGGTGAAGCCCTCGCCGTATGGCTCGTCGAACATCGCCGTGCCGCCCAGCAGCGTTCCGTCGCAGTAGAACTTCATCGCGCCGAACCGCAGCCGGTCGTCGCCGAACGGGCCCGCCAGGCCGATCGAGGACAGCTCGTCCAGCATGTGCGACAGCGGCATGACCGCCGTACGCACCGGCAGCGTGCCCGCCTCCCAGGCGGACCGGTAGACCAGCAGCTCGCGGCGCGAGACCTGCGGGTCGCACACGGTCGTCACCCCGGCCCGCAGGTACGTCTCCCCGGCCAGCTCCAGCCACGACCGCAGCTGCTCCAGGGGCAGGTCGACGTGGAAGTTCGGGCCGTGGCAGCCGATGTCCACGGCCACGGGCAGGAGCAGCTCCATCGCCGAGTCCAGCACCATGCCGGTCAGCCGCCCGCCCTCGTCGCGCACGAACGCGCCGCCCGCCGGGTCGGCCACGTCGTCGCCGATGCCGCGCCAGGACAGCGCGGCCGAGTTGACCACCGCCTGGTGCCCGGACACGTGGTAGACGATCACCGGGTGCTCGGTAGTGGCCTCGTCGAGCTGCCGCCGGGTCGGCCGCCCGCCGGGGTACTTGGCGTCGTCCATCCCGTAGGCCCTGATCCACTGGCCCGCCGGGGTCCTGGCTGCCTCGGCGGCGACGGCGGCGACCAGGTCGGCGGCGCTGCCCACGGCCGGGTAGCGCGCGTCCACCGCCACCAGCGTCTCGGCGGTGGACAGCAGGTGGTTGTGCGGGTCGATGAAGCCGGGCAGCACGCTGCGCCCGCCCGCCCGCACGACCTCGGCCCCCGGGCCCGCCTGGGCGAGGACGTCCTCCTCGCGCCCCACGGCCAGGACGCGGCCGTCGCGTACGGCCACGGCCCGCGCGTACGGGTTCGAGGGGTCCATGGTGATGACGTTCCCGCCGGTGATGACGGTGGTGGACAATGCACTCTCCTATTCGGTGGTGATCGGAGCGGCCGGCACGTGGTCGCGGTGACGGGGCGCCACGGCCAGGCAGAGCACGCTGAGCGCGCACATGGCGACCAGCAGCGCCACGGCCGGCCACGCGGCGCCGCCGTACGCGCCGACGAGGGCGGTTGCGGCCAGCGGCGACAGGCCGCCGAAGATCGCGCCGGCGCCCTGGTAGGCGAGCGAGATCCCGGTGTAGCGGACCTGCGGCGGGAACATCTCGGACAGGATCGCCGCCATCGGCCCGTACGTGCCCGAGGTGGCCAGTCGCATCACGCCGAGCATCAGGAAGATCAGGAACGTGCTGTGCGTGCCGAGCACCGCGAACTGCGGCACCGCCAGCACCGCCGTGGCGATCAGGAACCAGATGGCGACCTTGCGCCCGCCGAACTTGTCGCCCATCCAGGCGATGCCGAGCGTGGCCACCAGCTCCACGAACGCGGCGAAGCTCAGGCCGTTCAGGATGAGCTGCTCGGTCTCGCCGACCGACGGGCCCGTGGCGTACGACAGCAGGAACGTGGTGAGGATGTAGTAGCCGCCGATGGCGACCGGCAGCGTCCCGATGCCGAACAGGACAGACCGCCACGACGTGCGGAAGACCTCCTTGATCGGCACCCCGGTCTTGTCGGTCTCCTCGAAGACGGGCGACTCCTCGACGCGGAGCCGGATGAACAGGCCCACCAGCACCAGCACGGCCGAGACGATGAACGGCGCCCGCCAGCCCCACGAGTGCAGCGCGTCGTCGCCGAACAGGGTCATCAGGCTGAACGCGCCCGTGGCCAGCAGCGCGCCCGCCGGGTTGCCGAGCTGGGCGAAACCGCCGTAGAAGGTCTTCTTGCCCGCGGGCGCGTGCTCGACCGCCATCAGCGCGGCCCCGCCCCACTCGCCGCCGACCGCCAGCCCCTGCACGAAGCGGAGCAGCACCAGGAGCACGGGGGCGAGCGTGCCGATCGACGCGTACGTGGGCAGCAGGCCCACGGCGAACGTCGCGCCGCCCATCATGAGCAGCGTGACCACCAGCGCCGACTTCCGGCCGACCCGGTCGCCGAAGTGGCCGAACACGATGCCGCCGAGCGGCCTGGCGAAGAAGCCGACCGCGTACGTGGCGAAGGACGCCATGAGCGCCACCGTGGGGCTGGAGGCGTTGGGGAAGAACAGGTCGTCGAAGAGCAGCGCGGCCGCCGTGGCGTAGACGTAGAAGTCGTACCACTCGATCGTGGTCCCGACGAAGGCGGCGCCGGCCGCCCGGGTGGCGCGATTCATGGATCCTCCGGGTCTCAGGGGGTGCGACGACGATAAGCGCAGGTCAGCCGGAGGGGGGCCGTGACGAAACGCACCACCGGCGGTGAATTAGAGTGCGGTATGCACAGCCCTGAGGAACGCCCATGGCGTTGACCGTCGCCCAGGCCATGACCCTGCCCGGCATGCGCATGCGGCTGCTGGCCGGGCGCGCCGGCCTGTCGCGCGTGGTCCGCTGGGCGCACGTGTCCGAGCTGGCCGACCCCGTGCCGTGGCTGCGCGGGGGCGAGCTGGTGATGACCATCGGACTCGGCCTGCCGGGCGACCCGGCCGGGCTGCAGGCGTACGTCGAGCGGTTGTCGGGGGCGGGCTGCGCCGGGCTCGCCTTCGCGCTCGGCGAGGCCGTGACGGCCGTGCCGGAGGAGGTGCTGGCCGCCGCCGACCTCCAGGGGCTGCCGGTGCTGGAGATCCTGACCCCGTTCATCGCGGTGACCGAGGCCGTCGCCCGGTGGCAGGCCGACGAGCGCGTACGCGGGGAGCGGCGGGTCGTCGCCGCCCAGGAGGCCATGGCGCGGGCCGCGCTGCTGTCGGGCACCTCGGGCATCCTGCGTGCCCTGGCCGAGCACACCGGCGGCGAGTCCCTGCTGCTGGACCCGCAGGGCAAGCCCAGGGCGGCCACGCCGCCGGGGGAGCGGCCCTGGCACGCCCGGGCCCTGGAGATGGCGCGGGGCGCGGCCCGGCTGAGCGCGGGCGTGCTGGACGACGGCATCCAGGCCGTCCAGGTGCAGAGCCTCGGCTTCTCCGGGCCGCCGACCGGCTGGCTGGCGGTGTGCACGGGCTCGCCGCTGGAGTGGCACGCCAGGATGCTGGCCAACCAGGCCGCCTGCCTGCTCGCCATGGAGCTGCTCGGCGTGCGGGCCGGCCGGGCCAAGGCGCAGGCCCAGCGGGGCGCGCTGCTGGCCGCCGTGCTCGACGGCGGGCTGTCGCCGCGCCAGCTCGGCGAGCTGTGCCCGGTCGCGGCGCCGCCGTACGAGGTGGTCGTGACGGCGGCGCCGGTCCCGCCGGAGGCGGCGATCGAGGCGCTGGAGGAGGTGGCGGCGGACGCCGAGGAGCTGGCCCTCGTGTGCGCCCGGCCGGAGGGCACGGTGTTCGTGCTGCCGGAACGAACGGCCCCGGTTTCCCCGGGCGGGCGTTCGGCGGTGCCCTGGCGGGGAGCGGAGCTGTGCGCGCGGCTGGGCGTGCCGGGCGGCGGCTGCCGGGCGCTCGGCCTGGACGAGCTCCCCTCGGCGGTACGGCACGCCGCCACCCTGGCCGCCCGGGGCGACGGCTACCTCCACGTCGATGACCTTGAGGCGTCCGCGCTGCTCAGGGACGCCTTCGTGCCCGACGCCGCGCACCGCTTCGCCGCCGCCGCGCTCCGCCCGCTGCGCGAGTACGAGGCGCGGTACGGCGGTGACCTGGTCGGCTCGCTCCGCGCGTACCTGGAGGCGGGGTCGAACCTGGAGACGGCCGCGCGGCGGCTGGGCGTGCACCGCAACACCCTGCGCCGCCGCCTGGCCGTCGCCGAACGCGTCTCGGGCCGCCCCCTCACCGACCCCGGGCACCGGCTCCAGCTCTGGCTGGCCCTCTCCCTCGGCGACCTCGTGCCTCCCGGCTAGAGCCGATGGCCGGGCGTTCCTTCAGGGCGGGCGGGTGATCAGGTGGCGAGGGGGAGGGACAGGACGAGGCGGACGCCCCGGGAGAGGGGCTCGGCGCGGACCGTGCCGCCGTGGGCCTCGGCGATCTGGCGCACGATGGCCAGCCCCAGCCCCGAGCCGGGCAGCGAGCGGGCCGCCTTGGCGCGGTAGAAGCGGTCGAAGACGAACGGCAGGTCCTCTGCGGCGATGCCGGGCCCCTGGTCGGCGACCGACAGCGCGCCGGTCGCGGTCACCTCGACCAGCACCTCCCCGCCCGGCGGGCTCCACTTGATCGCGTTGTCGACCAGGTTGGCGGCGGCGCGTTCGACGGCGTCGGGATCGGCGTGGACCAGGCACTCGGCCAGCTCGTCCCGCAGCCTGACGTGCGGCGCCCGGCCCCGCGCCCTGGCGATCACGCGCTCCGCCACCAGGTCGAGGCGGACGTCCTCGGTGTGGATCTGGACGTCGCCGTACCTGGCCAGCTCCACCAGGTCGTTGACCAGCACCCGCAGCTCGCCGGCCTGCGCGCGGGCCTCGTGGACCAGGGCCGGGGCCTGCGGGTCGGCGGTGCCGCGCCCCTCGCCCAGCAGTTCGAGGTTGGTGATGAGGCTGGTCAGCGGGGTGCGCAGCTCGTGCGAGGCGTCGGCGACCAGGCGCCGCTGGGCCAGCAGGGACTCGTTCAGCGCGCCGGTCATCGTGGTGAACGAGCGGGCCAGCCGGGCGACCTCGTCGCGCCCGCTGCCGTCGAGCCCGCCCGCGGTGAGCGTACGGGTGGCGGTGACGTGCTCGACCACCTCGGTCAGGCGGCCGATGGGGCGCAGCACCCGCCCGGCGAGCAGCCGCGCCCCCGTCCCGGCGATCAGCGCGCCGCCCAGGATCAGCGCCCCCAGCAGGAGCTTCAGGCTGTTCAGCGTGTCGTCGTCCCGGTCGAGCGGGAACGCGGTGCGTACCAGCCCCTGATCGACCTGGCCCAGCGGAGCCGTGTAGACGCGGTAGCGCGCCCCGCCGTAGCTCACCTCCTGGAAGTACGGCGAGAGCTTGCCCCACGCGACCCCGGTGTCCCTGTCGGAGAGCGGGACGAAACCGGTGGTCGGCCCCGGATTCACGGGAGGCGGGAAGAACTGGAGCAGCGTGTTGCCCACGGAGACCGGATAATCCGGCAGGGGCGCGCGGGTGGCCTTGAACGAGGCCAGCAGCTGGGGCGCCTGCCCGGCGGCCAGCACCAGCTCGCCGTCGTGCTGGCCGCCCAGCCCGTTCGCCATCGCCGGATAGACCACCAGCGAGGCGATCAGCAGGGCCGCCGCCACCACGGCCGCCCCGGCCAGGGCGACCCTGGTCCGCAGCGTCACGGCTCCTCCCGCAGCACGTACCCCAGCCCGCGCACCGTCTGGATCAGCCGCGGCTCGCCCCCGGCCTCCAGCTTGGCCCGCAGGTAGCTGATGTAGACCCACAGCGCGTTGGACGACGGGCCGAAGTCGTACCCCCAGACCGCGTCGAAGATCACGCCGCGGCTCAGCACCCGGTTCGGGTTGCGCAGGAACACCTTCAGCAGCGTGTACTCGGTCCTGGTCAGGTCGAGCACCCGCGCCCCGCGGGCGGCCCGGCAGGCGGCGGTGTCCAGCTCCAGGTCGGCGAAGCGCAGCACCTCCTCGGCCGCGCCGCTGCGCCGCAGCAGCGCGCGCAGGCGGGCCCGCAGCTCCTCCAGCGCGAACGGCTTGACCAGGTAGTCGTCGGCCCCGGCGTCCAGCCCCGCGACCCGGTCGGCGACCAGGTCGCGGGCGGTGAGCATCAGGATCGGCGTGCGGTCGCCGCCGGCGCGGAGGCGACGGCACACCTCCAGCCCGTCCAGGCCGGGCATCATGATGTCCAGCACCACCGCGTCCTGCCGCCCGCCGCCGGCCGCCTCCAGGGCGCGCAGGCCGTCGGCGGCGGTGCTCACGTGATAGCCCTCACGGGCGAGCGCGCGCGTCAGCGAACGGCGCACCGCCTCGTCGTCGTCGGCCACAAGGACGTGCATGATCCCACTCTCCTCGCCGTGCCCGCCGCCGCCCACCCCTGAGCGCCTGCTGACGGCCGGGCGGGATGGCCGCCGTCCAGCCCCGCAGGCTGGTCGCCCGCCCGGCCGGTCAGGATCCCGGGGTTTTGACGGCGTCCGGCCCGATGCCCTCTCCCTGTACGAAGGATCGCTTGAAGTCGTCCAGCGCCTGGAGCAGCCGTTCCGCCGACACGCCCAGGCGCTCGGCTATCGCGGCGAACTCCGGTGATTTCGGATTTATCCCGCCTTTCTGGCTGAGGAGGTTCAGCTCCTCCTCGGCGGCGGTCGCCCGGTCGAGCCCGACGCCCAGCGAGGCCGCCAGCGCCTTGGCCAGCATCCCGTTCTCGACGAGATGCTCCTGCTTCTTCACGTCCTGTTTCTTCACATCGGGCTTGTTCACGTCGGGCGAGCACTTGCCGTCGAGCTCCGCGGCCTTGGCCGCCTTGGCCTTGGCGATGTCGGCAGGCGTGCACGCCGCCGCCTTGGCGCACGGGTCGTCGGCGGGGTCCCGCTGGGACGAGGCCGCCAGCGCCCCCGACCCGCCCAGCGTCAGCACCAGCACCATGCCGGCGGCCAAGCCCAACTTGCGTCGGTCCATGTCGCGTCTCCTTCTCCCGACCGGCCGGCCGCTCCGGCCCGGTGGCTGCCGCCAGCCAACCCGGCCCACCTTCACCCAGCCGTCGGCGAACCTTAGAAACGCCCTAGAGCAGGCGGGGCAGCACATGGGAGCGAGCGCGGCCGGGTGGAAGGCGTCGGTGGTGGTGATGGCCGAGCGGACGTCATGACGGAGTGTTGGTGATTGCCCAAATATGTGTGGATAGCTCATGATTGGCGGCTGTGGACCGTTCCCGCACTGTCGTGCGCGAGCGCGCCGGGTCGGGTGGGGACTCGTAGATCAGGGGGTGCCATGCTCGACATCCAGGTCCTCGGACCACTCCAGGCCAGTCTGCACGGTCGTCACGTGGACCTCGGCCCGGCCAGGCAGCGGGCCGTGCTCGCGCGCCTGGTGGCGGCGGGCGGCCAGGTCGTGTCGGCCGACCGGTTCATCGACGACCTCTGGCAGGGCCAGCCGCCGCCCAAGGCGCTGGCCGCCCTCCAGGTCTACGTCTCGAACCTGCGCCGCGCGCTGGAGCCCGACCGCCCGCCGCGCGCTCCGGCCACGGTGATCGTGAGCGCCCCGCCCGGGTACCGGCTCCGCCTGGCCGAGGAGAACGTGGACGCGTGGCGGCTGCCGGGGCTGATCGACGCCGCCGGGAAGGCGCTGCAGCAGGACGCGGCGGCGGCCGCGTACGACCTGCTCGACGAGGCGCTGGGGCTCTGGACGGGGTCCGCGTACGGGGAGTTCGCCGAGGAGTGGGCGGTGCCGGAGGCGACCAGGCTGGCCGAGCTGCGGCTGATCGCCGTCGAGTACCGGGCCGAGGCCGCGCTCATGCTGGGCCGCCACGCCGAGGCGGCCCCGGAGCTGCGCCGGCACGTCGACCGGCATCCGCTGCGCGAGAACGCCGTGCGCCTGCTGGCCCTGGCCCACTACCGGTCCGGCGGCCAGGCGGAGGCGCTCTCGGTGCTGCGCCGGGCCAGGGAACAGCTGGCCGACGAGTTGGGGGTCGATCCCGGCCCGGTGTTACGCGCCCTCGAACAGGACATCCTGCGCCAGTCGGACTCCCTGAACGCGCACCCCGTACCCAGCCCGGAGCCCGCACCCGCGCAGGATCCGGTGCCCGCTCCCGGGCCCGCGCTCGTCGGCAGGGAGCGCGAGCTGGCCGTCCTCCGGGAGGAGGCCGCGCACGCCGCCCAGCGCACGGTCTGGCTCGGGGGCGAGCCGGGCGCGGGGAAGAGCGCGCTGGCCGAGGCGTTCGCGGCGGAGCTGGGGGAGCGCGGATGGCGGGTGGCCATCGGCCGCTGCCCGGAGATCGACGGCGACGCGCCGCCCGCGTGGGCGTGGAGCGAGGTCGTCCGCCGGCTCGCCGCCGCCCGCCCGCCGGACGACCCGGCCGGGCTGGCGCCCCTGCTGCACGACGGCGTGGCGATCCAGAACCAGTTCCGGCTGGCCCGGTCGGTGGCCGACTACCTGGCGGCCAACGCGCCGCTGGTCGTCGTGCTGGAGGACGTGCACCGCGCCGACGGCGAGACCCTGCACCTCCTGCGCCACCTCAAACCCACGGCCAAGCTGCTGGTCCTCGCCACTCACCGGCCCGCCGAGGCGACCGACGACCTGGCCGCCACGCTGGCCGCCCTCGCCGCCGGGAGCAGGCACCTGGAGCTGCCCGGACTCGGCGAGTCCGACGTCGCCGCGCTGCTCGCCCGCCACTGCGAGCGCGAGCTGGGGCCGGCGACCGTGCGCACGATCGCCGAACGCACGCTCGGCAACCCCCTGTTCGTCTGCGAGATCGCCCGGCTGCTCGCCTCCGAGGGGCCCGCCGCGGCCGAGGCGCTGCCGCCCGGCGTGCGCGACCTCATCCGGCGCAGGATCAGCCGCCTGCCCGCCAGCGCCCAGACCGTGCTGCGCAACGCCGCCGTCATCGGCAGGGACGCGGACGTGGACGTCCTGATCGCGCTGCACGACGGGGACGAGGACACGGTCTTCGACGGGGTGGAGGCCGGGGTCCTGACGGGGCTGCTGGCCGAGCCCGGCCCCGGCCGGCTGCGGTTCACGCACGTTCTGGTCAGGCAGGTGCTGTACGAGGACACCGCCAGGATCCGCCGTACCCGGCTGCACGGGCGGGTGGTGACGGCGCTGGAGCGGATCCGCCCCGGAGACGTGGCGGCGCTGGCCCATCACGCGCTGGAGGCTGCGGCGCCGAGCGCGGTGCGGTACGCGCGGGCGGCGGCCGTACAGGCATCCGGCCTGCACGCGCACCGGGAGGCGGCGGCGCTGTGGCGGGCGGCGCTGGAGTTCGCCGAGGACGACGAGACCAGACTGGAGCTGCTGTGCGGGCTGGTGTCGGCGCTCGGGCACGCGGGCGACGTCATCGGCGCCGTGGCCGCCCGCACCACCGCCGTCGAGACGGCCCGCTCACTCGCGGGGCGCGTCGCAGGCAGACCTCTCGCCAGGGCCCTGACCTCGTACGACGCGCCCGTGATCTGGACGATCCAGCAGGACTCCCGCTACGACGAGGACTTCGTCGCGGCGGTGCGGTCGGAGCTGGCCGCGGGACCCGACGACGAGACGCGCTGCCGGCTGCTGGCGGCGCTCGTCTTCGCGCTGGAGGGCCACGACGACGTCCGGGTGGACGGCGCCGGAGCCGAGGCGGTGGCGCTCGCGCGCCGGCTCGGCCGCCCCGAGCTGCTCTGCCTGGCACTCAACGCGCGCTACTTCGCCGTGCTCTCCCCGGACCGGCGCGACGAGCTGGAGGCCATCGGCGGCGAGCTGCTGGAGCTGGGGAGCACCCACCGGCTGGTCGCCTACCTCACGCTGGGCCACAGCGCGCTGCTCATGGCCGCGCTGGGCCGCAACGACGTGGCGGCCGCGGCGCGGCCCGCCCGCCCCCGGGGGGGGGGGGGCCACACCCGGCCCCCCCGGCGCATAAGAAGCAAAAGGACACACCACCGCCCACCCCCCCCCACGGAGGGAGGCGC
>NZ_JBSGFQ010000065.1:30040-34213 GCF_053603495.1 Nonomuraea sp. NPDC004186
GGCGCAGGTGCTCGGCCACGGTGTGCTGGGCAGCGGCGCGGCGGTCGGCGTCGTCTTTCTCGGCCGTCATATAGACTCCTAGGTTAGTGATTGCCAGCTCGGCCTGTCGCTGGTGATCCTGACACTCTTCGGCGCGCAGCGGAAGCTGGCCGAGCGCGGCGGCGCGAACGCCGAGGCGCTGGGGATACTGGGCAGGTTCGTGGTGCGGCTGGCCCGCGGCAACGTGCGCGACTCGCTGGACGAGCTCGCCTTCCTGTGGGAGCACGTGCCCAACGACGGCACGGCCGAGCTGTACGCGGCGGCGCTGGCGGCGGCGGGCGAGCCGGAGGCCGCCAGGCGGGTCTGGCAGCCCGGGTCGTCCCAGTCGCGCGACTACTACTGGCTGCTGTGGGAGGGGCTGCGCGCGCAGACCGCCGTCGCGCTGGGGGACGTCGAGGTGGCCGTCCGCTGCTACCACAACCTGCGGCGGTGGGAGGGGGAGCTGGCCGGGATGCACAGCGGGTCCGTCACGCTCGGGCCCGTCGCGCTGCTGCTCGGAGACCTGGCGCGCCTGATGGGCCAGGATCCGGACGCGCACTACGCGCGGGCGGAGGAGGTCGCGGAACTGGTCGGCTCGCCCCACTGGGCCCGGGCGGCCCGTGAGAGGCGGGGTCACCTGCCGTAGCCGAAGATCAGCGCCTGGCGGCGCCGGTGACCGCGGTCGAGCACCCTGAGCAGGAGCGCGAGCACCGGCCCCGCCAGTTTGCGCAGCTCGGCCAGCTCCTCCGGCCGCGCGTACTGGCCGATCCGCGGCAGGTCGAAGCCGATGTCCCCGCCCTTGCGCACCTCGTCCTCGACCGACTTCCAGTCCGCCTCCGACACGTATTTCGCGATGACGGGGAAGAGCAGCCGCTCCTCCTCCTCGATGTGCTCGTCGAGGAGGTCGGCGAGCGTCGTCAGGGCCTTGGCCATCCGGCCCGCCGCCGCCCGGTCCGTGCCGAGCCGGGCAGCGGCGGCGGTGATCTCCTCCAGCAGCGGGTCGAGCTCGGCGTGGTCGTCGCTCAGGTCGCTCAGGTCCACCTCGGCGCCGGCCGAGCGCACGATGACGGGCCAGAGCACGTTGTCCTCGGCCTGGTGGTGATGGTGGATGCCGGCGCACAGCTTGGTGGCGAACGTGGCGATGGCGTCGAGCCGGGCCGGATCCGCCCGCTCCTCACCGGCGGCGAGCCCGCTCATCAACGTGGCCAGGCGGCGCGCGTCGCCGCGCATGGCGCGGTGCGTGATGCGGAATCCGAGCATGTTGGGGGCCATGGGATGCTCCTTCGATCGGGGGATGCCACCAGGGTGCGCCCCCGGACTTAGACCTCCCTTGGCGACGACTTGGCGCGGACTCATCGCCTCCGTACGGCGCCAATGTGGACAGCCCCTGAACCCCCTCCGCCGCGTCGGTCACGTCACCAGTCGCGGGTCGCGATCAGCTCCTCCATGTCCGCGTCCGCGAACCCGTAGGCCGTCGCCACGAACCAGAAGTCCTCGGCGATCACCTCGCGCGCCACCGTCTCCATCTGGCTGCCGGCCTCCAGGAACTCGACCGCCAGCTCGTTGAACTCGTCCGTCGCCGCCTGCGTGAGCACGTACAGCGCCGCGAGGTCCGACGGCCGCTCGGCCTCGATCCGCTCGCACAGGCGCAGCAAGATGTCCCTGCCCTTCTCGACGAGCCGGCGAGGGTAGTAGGCGTCGTCGTACATGCCTTTGAGGAAAGGGTGGCCGGTGGGTGGCACCTTGATCTCCTTCGCGCCGTGATCCGGTGTGCCGATCCTGCCCCGACGCCACCGACAACGGCCAGTATGGAGCGCATGAACGCAAAGCCCGGGCGTCCGCGTCTGTTACGTGAGCTGAATGATCGAGCCGCGCTGGAACTGCTCGGCTCGTCGGGAGCGCTGACCCGGGCGCAGGTGAGCGAGA
Source organism: Nonomuraea sp. NPDC004186 (assembly GCF_053603495.1). Lineage (NCBI taxonomy): Bacteria > Bacillati > Actinomycetota > Actinomycetes > Streptosporangiales > Streptosporangiaceae > Nonomuraea > Nonomuraea sp. NPDC004186. The sequence goes on from NZ_JBSGFQ010000065.1 coordinate 31,985, forward strand.
GGACCGGGCTGTCGAAGGTGACGGCCAACCATGTCCTGTCCCGCCTGGAGGAGCGCGGCGTGGTCGTCAGGGCCGGTGTACAGGAGGGCGGACGCGGGCCCAACGCCGTCCTCTACGGGCTCAACCCCTCGTGCGGCCATGTGATCGGGGTCGAGGTCTACCTGGACACGACGACCGCCGTGCTCGCCGACATCACGGGGCGGGTGCTGGCCGAGACGACGGTCCCGACCGAGGCCGCCGAGGATCCGGCAGAGGCGATGCACGCGATCGTGGAACGCCTCACCCGGACCGCGCGGATCGACCCGGCGCAGGTGCGGGCGTGCGTGATCGGCCTGCCGGCCGTCATCGATCCTGGTACGAGCCTTGTTCACTTCTGCTACGACATGCCCGCGTGGTGCGGTGACGTGCGCGAAGTCCTCCACCGGAGGCTGCGGCTGCCCGTCACGATCGACAACGACGTCAACCTCGCCGCGATGGCGGAGCGGGCGCTGGGGGTAGCGAGTGACGTACGCAACTTCGTCCTGGTCTGGATCGGACGTGGGCCCGGCTCGGCCGTCATGGTGGGCGATCAGCTCTTTCGGGGGACCGTGGGCGCGGCCGGTGAGCTCGGCTGGATGCCCGTCCCCGGGGCGGCCGTGAGCGACGGCGGCTTCGACCGCGGCCGCCATGAGGTGGGGGCCGCGTTCCAGTCCCTGGTGGGCTGGCGGGCGGTGCAGGAACTCGCCGAGAGGCACGGGATCGCGGCCGAGGACGCCGAGCGCAGCGTGGCGGGAGCGGTGGGGAGTGCGGCCGGGGCGGCGGGGGCGGGCTTCCTCGATGAGCTGGCCCGGCGGATCGCGTTGGGGGTCGCGTCCATCTGTGCCGTTCTCGATCCCGAACTCGTCGTGCTGGGCAGCCACGTCGGTTCCGCCGGAGGCGACGAACTCGCCGGCCGCGTCCAGCAGGCGGTGGCGCGCATGTGCCTGGCCAGGCCACGGGTGGAGGCGAGCGCGATCCTGGACAGGCCCGTGGTGCGCGGAGCCCTGCTGGTCGCGGTGGAGCAGGCACGTGAGCGGGTGTTCTTCACCGACCTGTGAACGGCGTCGGCCTGAGGGCTCGCCGACCTGGGCAGCGCCCGGAATGATCGCTAATCTGCCACAATGTCATCCCATTATCGAGCGCCTGGCGCGTTAGCACTCGCGGCGGCCGTCGCACTCACCACGACGTCGATCGCACCGGCGCACGCGGCGCCCACCGCCGCCGAGGATCGGGTCTTACGGGTCTACAACAACAACATCGAGAACCTGGTGAGGAACAACGCCGACGGCACGTGCACCCGGGTCTCGGGCCCGGACCACCTCGCCTCGATGCTGGTCGACGACGACGGCAAGACAGGCACCTCCGGCGTGCAGGCTCCCGATCTCCTGATCGTGCAGCAGGTGCGCGGCACCGGGCAGGCCACGGCCTACGCCGACCAGCTCGGGGGCATGTTCGGATATCCGGCGGGCACGTACAAGGCGATCGTGGCCTGGGACAACCCCGAGGAGTGGGGCAGCACGCACAAGTGCAGCCAGCAGTCGCTCGGCGACCTGAAGAAGCGGCAGACCAACGCGATCATCTACAACACCCGAACGCTGGGCCTCGCGGCGGGCGACATCTCGAAGTACTGGAGCGCGGGCTGGTTGAAGCCCGGGACCTCGTACGCCGGCGGGGCCGGTTGCACGCTGTACAAGCCGCCGGACAGCGACGACGGCACCACCAACCAGTACAAATGGAAGCGCACGAGCGCCATCGCGGCGAAGTTCACGATCAAGGAAACCGGGACGACGGTCTTCGCCGCGACCATGCACCTCCCGGAGCAGAACGGTGCGAACGCCTGCGCGGGCGCGGGCGACACGGGCATCGCGAACTCCGGCATCCACGTCGGCGCGGACGCCACGAGCCTCATGAACGCGTCGACGATCCGCGTGATCGGGATCGACGCGAATCGTACGAACATCGCCGCCACGACCCTCGGCGGCTTCGGCATGACCGGCTACGGAGCGAAGACGACCTCCGGTTCCAGGAAGATCGACTACCTCTTCGTCAAGGGCACCGTGCGGTCGTCGAGCATCGACCACACGGTGAGCAGCACGAAGTCGAACCATCTCGCGCTGTACGGCTTCATCGAGTTCTGACGGCGCTGGGTGCAAATCGGCGGCGGGGGGCCGCGCGGGGGGGCCCCCCCCGCCCGGGGGGGGGCGGGCGCAG
>NZ_JBSGFQ010000065.1:34223-75378 GCF_053603495.1 Nonomuraea sp. NPDC004186
CCCGTGTGACAGCCCGTCCTAGAACCAACGGGGCTGGGTCCGGCTACTGCGGTTTCGCCGGGCGTTGGGTCCACCGGGCGCCCGCGCCCGGGGGGGGGGGCCCCGCGCGCGCAGGTGCGCGGACGACGGAACGGCTCACTACACAGCCACTATAAGATCGCCACAAATCCGGTTCGGGTTCTGTCAAAACGATAGTGAAGGTGATCATCCCCGCCTTAAGATCACTTCCATGCTGATTCGCCGGACATTACGGATGATCACTGCTCTGGCCGCGACCTGCACCGTCGCGATCGCCGGGGGCGTGGGGACGGCCCAGGCCGAAGAAGCCCGCGTGTCATCCCAGGGGCAGTTGCTGTTCTACAACCACGCCTACAGCGTGGTGGACCGCGAGACGGCGGACGCCGTCGAGAACTCGGCCTACCTGCGCGAGTTCGCCAACTTCGAGGTCCGGACCACGACCGGTGGCGGCCTGACCTGGAAGGGCCGCTACCTCAAGGGCCGCGAGACCTACATGGAGCTGTTCGGCGAGGGCGACCTGCCCGGCCAGGACGCTCTCTTCGGCTCCGCCGGGCTGGCCGTCTCGACCGAGCGCTCCGGCGACCTGGCCAAGGTGACCGCGCAGCTGAAGGCCCAGGGCGTCTCCGACCCGGCCGAATACCGCCAGACGCGTGACTTCGGCGATGGCGTCCCGATCCCGTGGTTCGACACCATCCGCACCACCTCCGCCCAGTACGAGGCCTTCGACCCGTGGGCGATGGAGTACTTCCCCGAGTACTTCGCCGACCCGCGCAGCCAGACCGAGCCGGAGAGCTACCCCGGTGACGTCAGCCGGGAGCGCTACCTGCCCGACACCTACCAGGACCGCCTGATGCGGGACATCACCTACATCCGCATCGGTGTGACCGCGCGGGACCTGGCCATCGCGCTGCCGGTGCTGCGAGCCGGCGGGTTCGAGGTCGCGACCGTCGGGGGCGGCGCCATCGCGAGCGGCGGTGGCACCACCATCCAGCTCGACTCCGTCGCGCGTGAGCAGGCGGGCCTGAAGCGGGTCAGCATGTCGCTCAACCGCGCCGTGGAGACCCGGCACGAGGAGCGGATCGGACGTTCGACCCTCGCCGTGGGTCCTGGTGCCCGCGCCGAGTGGACCTTCGACGCCCCGCAGTAACACTTCCTCCAGGCGCCCGGCCGGCTGACGACGCTGATCGTCGCCGACCGGGCGTCGTCGTTCCGCGGGTCACCCAAGGCTCTCGTTCCGGCGTGCGCCCCACACCGCCAGCCCGGCCACCAGGACGAGAACGCCGGCCAGCCACAGGATGCCCTGGAGCGGCAGGGCGTCGACGATCGCGCCGCCGGCCAGCGCGCCGAGACCGATCGAGAGGTTGAACACCGCCACCCACAGCGCGGAGGCCTCCTCGACCGCCTGCGGCGCGACCTTGATCATCCACGTCTGGAGGCTCGTGGAGACCCCGCCGTACACCAGGCCCCAGACGACGAGCAGCGTCACCCCGCCCGCACCGGTGAGCCCTGCCACGGGGAAGAGCAGCACGGTCACCCCCAGGGTGACGGCGATGACGAGGACCGTGCGATGGAGCCGTTTCGCCACGACGGCGCCCGCGACGAAGTTCCCCACGATGCCCGCGACGCCGAATCCGAACAGCAGCGGCCCGACGAGCTGCTCGTCGATGCCGGACAGGTCCCGCAGCACGGGACCGATGAACGTGTAGGCCGAAAAATGGCCGGTCACGATCAGGAACGTCGCCAGGATGCCGACCCGGACGCCCTGGTTGCGGAGCTGACCGGCCAGCCGCCGCAGGCCGACGGGCTGAGCGGCGGTCAACGGTGGCAGCACGGCCAGCAACGCGACCAGCACGGCGAGCGCGAGGGCGCTCAGCGCGCCGAACGCGATCCGCCAGCTCGCCAGCCCGCCGATCATCGTGCCGATGGGGACGCCGAACACGTTCGCGGCCCCGACGCCACCGAAGATGATCGCAGTGGCCCGCGGTACGTGCGAGGCCGCGACGAGCCGTACGGCCAGACCGCCGGCGATGGCCCAGAACCCGCCGATCGCCACCCCGACCAGCACGCGGGCGGCGATCAGGAGCGGATAGTCCGGGGCCAGGGCGGAGGCCAGGTTGGCGAGCGTCATGAGTCCCATCAAGGCGACGAGCAGGATCCTGCGATCCAGCCTGCCGACGAGCACCGGCACGACCGGCGCCGCGACGGCGGCGACGATGCTGGGGACGGTGACCATCAACCCTGCCGCGCCCTCGGACACCGACAGCGCCGATCCGACGGGGGTGAGCAGCCCGATGGGGAGCTGCTCGGCCGTCACCAGGAGAAATGTGCCGAAGGCCACGGCGGAGACCGCGATCCAATGATTCCTCGCCGACGGGTCTCGCCCGGTCGTCGTGGGGTGCGTTGCCGTCACGTCGTATCTCTCCTCTCTCATTTGGGAGCGATCGCTCCCATATGACGACACATCCTAATACGGGAGCGATCGCTCCACAACGTTGGTAGAGTGGCGGCCATGGCACGGCCGAGGGAGTTCGACGAGCAGGAGGTGGTCGCCAAGGCGACCCGCCTGTTCTGGCGTCGTGGCTACCACGCCACGTCGGTCCGCGACCTGGGCTCCGAGCTCGGGCTCAAGCAGAGCAGCCTGTACCGGACCTTCGACGACAAGCACACGCTGTTCTTGCGGACGCTGGACCACTATCGGGCGACCGAGTCCACTCAAGCCGAAGAGCTGCTCACCGCTCCCGGTCCCAGCCTCGAGGTCCTGCGGGAGTGGCTGATCTGGATGATCAGCCACGAGGCCGGACTCGGTTGCTTCGTGGTCAACACGGCCGCCGAACTCGGCACCACCGACGCCGAGGTCCGGCAAAGGACCGAGGCCGCGTTCGACGTCACCCGGAAAACCCTGTCGTCACTGCTGCGCCGCGGCATCCGCGACGGCGACCTGCCCGCCGCATTGGACGTCGACGCCGCGGTGGAGGTGCTGTTCACGACGGTGCTCGGCCTGCGGGTACGCGAACGCGCCGGACATGACCCCCAACGGCTCGCCACGGCCATCGACTTCACGATCAAAACGCTCGCGACATCCGTGATCTGACTCGCATACCGCCCGCCATCGCCGGAAGCCAACCTGGCAGCGGCACGGCCGCTCTGGGATTCCCGGGCGCCGCGCGGTCGTACTCGGTGCTGCTGCTCACGCGCTCATGCCGTCCAGGATCGCGCCCGACCGCCTGCTCGGCGGCCGGAATGTGGGCCGGCGGGTCATCCGGCCACCGCGTACGTGGCCGAGACGGTGCCGGTCCGGTAGCTGTGCGAGGCCAGGAGCGTGCAGGTCAGCCGGTCGCCGTCGTCCTCGAACAACTTCCTGCCCTCACGGACGACGACCGGGTCGATGAGCAGCCGTAGCTCGTTCATCCGGTCCGCGAGCCCATGGAAGGGGCCGTGCCACCGATCCGGCGATCCGACGACGCCGTCCAGCGACGAGAACAGCTCCGCAACGATCTTCCTCATCGACATTCCTCTGTTTCCTGGGGCTTCCAGCATGGCCCGACAGGCCGTACCAGGACATCCGTGAAGATCACCCGACTGCCACGGAGCCGACACTGATTCGCCGCTGAGAAGCACGTACGCCACAATGGGCCGCATGGTCCCTGGCGAGCCGCGGGAGGTCTCGCCCCGCGAGGCCGAGGTGCTGGCGGGCTTGGCCGAGCACCTGACGAACGCGCGGATCGCCCACCGGCTGCAGATCTCGGTCCGTACCGTGGAAAGTCACGTCTCCTCGCTGCTGCGCAAGTACGGCGTGGCCAACAGGGCGGCCCTGGTCGCCCTGAGCGGGCATCAGCCGTCCCCTTCGGCCAGGCCGGGGCACGTTGAGGGGATCCCGGTCAGCCACACGTCCTTCATCGGACGCCGGCAGGAGCGGCAGGAGGCGCTGGCGGCGCTGACAGACGGCGCGCCGGTCTGCCTGGTGGGGCCCGGCGGCGTCGGCAAGACCCGGCTGGCCGCCGTGCTGGCGCAGGCGGCCTCGGCGTCGTTCCCCGCCGGCGGGGCGTTCATCGATCTGACCCCGGTCGGCGAGGGGTTCGTCCTGCGGACCGTGGCTGACGCGCTGGGCCTGGCCGAGCGCCCTCCCCAGCCGCTGGAAAGCGTGGTCGCCGAGCGGCTCGCGCTGGGACGGTCGCTGCTGGTCCTCGACAACTGCGAGCACCTGCTGGACGAGGTCGGCGACCTGGTGGAGAGACTGCGCTCGGACTGCCCCCAGGCGGGGATGCTGATCGCGAGCAGGGAGCGGCCGGGCCTGCCCGGCGAGCGGGTCATCACGGTGCCGCCGCTGGCGGGGGAGGCCGAGACGCTGTTCCTGGACCGGGCACGCGCGATCGATCCAGGGTTCGCCGCGGAGCCCGCGGTCATCGCCGAGGTTTGTGCCCGGCTCGACGGGCTGCCGCTGGCGATCGAGCTGGCCGCCTCGCGGGTCGCCGTACTGGGCATCGACGCTCTGCGGGTGGGGCTGCAGGACCGGCTTCGGCTGCTGTCGGGCGCGCGCGGCAGGCCGCCCCGGCACCGCTCGTTGCGCGCGGTCATCGGCTGGAGCCACGACCTGCTGGAAGAGGAGGAACGCGCGCTGCTGCGCCGCCTGGCGGTGTTCGCGGGCGGGTTCGACCTGGCGGCGGCCACGGCGCTCATGCCGGACACGCCGCCCAGTGCGACGGCCGACGTCATCGGCCGGCTGGCCGACAAGAGCCTGCTCGGGGTGGTGGGCGGTGGCCGGTGGCGGCTGCTGGAGACCATCAGAGCCTTCGCCGCCGACCGGCTCGCGGACAGCGGCGAGACCGAGAAGACCCTCCAGCTCCGTCTGCGCTGGGCCGCGGGCACGGCTTCGACGCTGGAATCACGGCTCGACGGCAACTGGGCACCGCAGTTCGACCTGGTGGCCGACGATCTGCGGGCCACGCTCGCCGGCACGCCCGCCGTACCGGACCGGCAGGCTCATCGCCTGGCCAGGTCGCTGGCGCATCTGACGTTCGCCCGGCGCTTCCATCGGGAGGCGATCGGCCACTACCTGGCCGCCGCCGACCGGGCCCGCGACGCCGCGGACGGTCACCAGGACCTCCTGAGCGCGGCCGCCACGGCCGTCTCGATCGCCGACGGCCCGCTGGCCTTCCGCCTGCTGATGCGTGCCGCCGACCAGGTTGAACCCGCCGACCAGATCGAAGAGGCCGACCAGGCTGCAACCGCCGGCCTGCGCGCCGCCACGCTCGCCTCCGGCCTCGTGGTCACCCACCGCTACAGAGGCGCGCACGACCGCGACCCGATGTCCGAACACCTGCCGGCGCTGATCGACAAGGCGACCGTCGGCGCCGCCCCTGCCGATTCGCGCACCGCGGCGCTGGTGGCGACCGCGCGGGCCTGGGACCAGGACGGCCTCGAACTCGCCCGTTCCGCCGTCGAGGCCGCCCGTGAGTGCGGCGACGTCATCGTCCTCCTGAGCGCGCTGGACGTGCTCACGCGCGCGTACGCGCGGGCCGGCCGGATGCGCGCCGTCCAGCGGATCTGCCGGGAGCGGCTCACGCTCATCGAGCATCTGCCGGCACACGAGCCGTCCGCCGCGGCCGAGATCGTCGACACCTTCCACTCCGCCGCGCGGGCGGAGCTGTGCGTCGGCGACCTGCCCGCCGCACTCGCCGTCGCCGACCGCGCGCAGCGCGAGGACCCCATCGGCGAACACCCCTACCTGTCCATCCCCAAGACCATCCGACCGCTCGCCCTGAGCGGTCGTTTCCCGGAGGTCTTCCAGCAGGCGCCCGCCATGTGGGAGGCCTGGCATCAGGCAGGCAGCCCGCGCAGCGCCTGGATGTCGACCGCGATCTCCGCCGCGGCGCTCGCCCACGGGCTGGCAGGCACCGGCGAGTTCGACCTCTGGCGCTCGCGCGCGCTGGAGATGGCCAGGATGGAGGACGCGGCCTCCTCGCCGGTCCTGGCCCCCTTCGCCGCCTTCGTCGACGCCAGGGTCGCCGTCCACACCCGCGCCTACCATCAGGCCGCCGCACTGGTCGAGCGCGCTTTCGCCCCCTTCGCCGTGCGCTGGTACGAGGCCTACGCGCGCTCCGCCGGAGCCGAGCTGGCGGTCGTCGCCGGCTTGCCGGAGGCGGCCGAACGGCTCGCCGCCGCCATGCCGTACGCCGAACAGAACGACTGGGCGGCCGCCTGCTTGGCCCGTACCCATGGGATCCTGCACGGCGACCGCGACGCGCTGGCAGAGGCGGTCGAACGGTGGACGTCGATCGACGCCCGATTCGAGCGCGCCTGCACGCTGCGTTTGCTCCCCGGCCGCAAACCGTAGGCTCGGGTGCGCGCCGACGGGTCAGCACCGGTGCGGCGAGACCTCCTGAGCAGGGCAGCGGCCCGATCACCCCGCAAACCGGCTGCGGCCGGGCCGGGGGAGCGGTGGTCAGCTCGGGATCGGGCTGCCCTCGCAACCTCTGCCGATCCGGCCCGTCTCGAAGTACCGCACCACGTCGGCGGCGCACTTGGGCACCCGCGTGGTTGACACGTGCACGTCGTCGGCGACCGTGTAGACGGTGCCGCCGATGGCGCGCCGCGTCTGCAGCGTCCAGTCATAGGCGGACATGAACTCGTACAGGTGCCCCGCCAGCACCAGCGACCCGCTGCTCCGCTTCAACGTGGCCTGCTGCACCGGCAGCGGCCAGCCGGGACACATGGCAGGCACTCCCCAGGCCCGGCCGGTCGCCGGATGGCGCTTCACGAGCTGCTGGTACTGACGCCAGGCGGTGTCGAAACCGGCCCGGCTGCTGTCCTCGTTGCACGCGACGGCCAAGTTCATGGTCATGTTCAGCGTTTCGGGCGCGCCGGGAACGGACGGCCCCATCATCGGCGCGCCGAGCAGCTCCTTGACGGTGGCCGGGGCGGTGGAGCCCGTCGCCGTCCGCAGCTCGGCCAGCGCCTTGCCCGCGCGTACCCACTCGGTCGAGTTGCGCCTGGCCAGGTCGGCGACGGCCGAACCGTCGACGGGCCGCTGCAGGTCGGTGTAGGTCTTGGGGCTCTTGTCGTACGCGCGGACCAGCTTCGCCACCTCCTCGCGCACCTGCCGAGCGGTGGCACCGAGACCGTAGGTCCCGTCGCGGCGGGCCAGCCAGGCGGCCATGCGCCCGAAGTTTCGCTCGGCCGCCTCCGCGGCGCCCTTGGCGTGCTCGTCGATACGGGTCCACGGCGGCGCCACGCTGTCCAGGAAGGCCCGTCCGGTGTGCCCGGGATACAGGCTGCGGTACACCATGCCCAGGTAGGTGCCCCAGGAGAAGCCGAGCAGGTTGAGGCTGCGCTCGCCCAGCGCGGTCCGTACCACATCCAGGTCCTTGGCCACGTTCTCGGTGGTGAGCTGTCCGAGGAAGGCGGGGTCGGAGCGTCCGCACTTCTCGTTGGAGGCGACCTGGGCGTCGTAGATCTTCCTGGCCGTCTCCTTGGTCAGCGCGCCGGGCTCCTGCGGGCCCTGCGGTGAGAGGGGGCAGGCGACCTTGGTGCTGTACCCGACGCCGCGCGGGTCGAAGCCGATGATGTCGTACCGCTCGTTGAGCCCGGCCATCTCCTCGTTCCTGAGCGCGGCCCGCAGGACCGGGTCCAGGTATCCGCTGTTGCCCGGCCCACCCGGCAGTACGGCGACGGCGCCGAGCCGGTGGGCCTCGTCCGTGGCGGCCAGCCGGGTCACCGCGATGTCGATCTTCCGCCCGTCGGGGTCACGGTGGTTCAGCGGGACGCTGACAGTCCCGCACTCCAGGCGCTTCATCAAGGAGCGGAAGGCCGCGACCTTGTCCTCCGCCACGCCCAGGCCGCGGATCACCTCATCGGAGTAGGCCGGGCAGGATTTCCACTGCACGGAAGACACGTCGGGGTTCGAGGTGGCGCTCGCCGCGGAAGGCTGCGCCACCAACCCAGCCAGCGCCAGGGCCAGCGCCGCCAGTGAAGTTCGGTACGTCATGCGGGCCAGTAATAGAGCAGGAGTTGTTTCCTCACCGTTTCCGCGAGGACGGTCGCCGATCGACGCTCCACCGCATTCGGGAGCCCGAGCATCACTCCAGGGGCAGGGGGCGGCGTGGTACGGGCGCGGTGTGGATGAGAGACGTGGTCGTGTGACCGTACGGGGTGAACAGGTCGAGGATCGGTTCGAGCTCGTCGACCGCCCGCAGGTGCATCGTGAAGTAGAAGCAGTCGTCGCCCGTCATCCGGTAGCACTCGACGATCTGGGGGACTTCCTGGGCGATCTTGGAGATGCGGTGCAGTTCCCGGAGCGCCGGGCGGATGCGAACCATCACGGTGACCGGAAAGCCCAGGGTCCGCGGGTCGACCTCGGCGTGATAGCCGGTGATCACTCCGGTCTCCTCCAGCCGCTGCACCCTGTCGGCCACCGCGGGGGCCGACAGGGCGACCCGGCGGCCCAGTTCGGCGAAGCTCACTCTGGCGTCGATCTGCAGCTCGGCGAGGATACGAAGGTCGAGGGCGTCGATCCCCTTGGATTCGTATGCCCGCTCGGGTCTGATCTTTCGATTCGCCATTCTCCTAAATTACGGGCTGGCCGACGATAGGGGTCATGCCGCCCACCGGCCCTCGCACCGTCCTGTCGGCGGCGCCTCCATGGACCTACGGCCTCCGCGGTGGAAACCCGCGCTCTCACAGGAAGGTAAGACGACATGCGATACGTGAAGCTGGGCTCGTCAGGACTGCGGGTCTCCCGGATCTGCCTGGGCATGATGACGTACGGCGATCCGGGTTCTCGGGAGTGGATGCTGCGCGAGGACGCGGCCGAGCCGATCGTGCGGCGCGCGGTCGAGGCCGGTGTGACGTTCTTCGACACCGCCGACATGTACTCCGACGGCGTGAGCGAGGAGATCACCGGGCGGCTGCTCGGCAAGCTCTTCGCCAGCCGCGACGACTACGTTCTCGCCACGAAGGTCTACTTCCCGACGGGGCCGGGCCCGAACGACCGAGGGCTGTCCCGCAAGCACGTGCTGTCCGCCATCGACGCCTCGCTGACCAGGCTCGGAACCGACTACGTCGATCTGTACCAGATCCACCGCTGGGACGACGAGACCCCGATCGAGGAGACCATGGAGGCCCTGCACGACGTGGTGCGGGCCGGCAAGGCGCGTTACATCGGAGCCTCCAGCATGTACGCCTGGCAGTTCGCCAAGGCGCAGCACACCGCTCAGGCGGCCGGCTGGACCCAATTCGCGTCGATGCAGAACCACTACAACCTCGTGTACCGGGAGGAGGAGCGAGAGATGCTCCCGCTCTGCCTGGACCAGGGAGTGGGCGCCATCCCGTGGAGCCCGCTGGCACGCGGACTGCTCACCGGCAGCCGCCACCGCGACGGCCGGCGGCGCACGGTCCGATCCGGCAGCGACCCGCTGGCCGACAGCATGTACGAGGACGCGGACTTCGACGTCGTCGACGCCTTGCGCGCGGTCGCTGACGAACGAGGACTGCCTCCGGCGCAGCTTGCGCTCGCATGGCTGCTCGGGAGGCCTGGTGTGAGCGCGCCGATCGTCGGGGCGAGCAAGGTGGGTCATCTGGACGATGCCATCGCGGCGGTGGAGGTGTCCCTGAGCGAAGAGGAGGCGGCCCGCCTGGAGGCCCCGTACCGGCCACATCGAATCATCGGGCACTCCTGAAAGCCGGTCGCCGCCACTCCGCCTACCTCGAAGGATCTGCTCTGTCCCCAGCGCGGCCGTGCTGCTCTGGCGGGGCCGGCGCGGTCCTCTAGTTCCCTCTCCCGTTCTGCGCTGCCCGGTCCGATTCGGGCAGCTGCCAGTCGGCCGTCCACAGCCGCGTTCCCGAGCGGCGGTCGAGGCGGCGCAGGAACGACAGGACGCCCGCGGTGCCGGTGCTCCAGGTGTAGGCCGCCTTGTCGAGGTCGTTGCCGGGGAAGACCGGTTGCACCGGCTCGCCGCCGGCCCGTACCAGCATCTGCTCGGCGATGTTCTCGGCGTGGCGCCAGTAGTCGTCATCGCCCGTGACCATCGCCAGATCGACTAGCGCTTCGCCGATGCCCGCCAGGCCACAGCACTGAGAGACCACCCAGGCTTGCGGGGCGACGACCAGGCACGCCCGCGCGCCCCGCTCGGCCAGCTCCAGGTAGCGGTCCTCGCCGTACGTGCGGGCCGCGCGGGCCAGCGTGCCGGTGATGCCCGACATGCCCTGGCACCAGGAGGCCCCCATGGCTCGGGCATCCGGGCCGTGCAATTCGCCGATCAGCGCCTCGGCCTGGACGGCCAGCGCCGCCAGCCGCTCCCGGGCCGCCTCGCCCGCCGCTCGGTCGCCGGTGGCCGCGTGGTAGGAGAGCAGGAAGTCCGCGCAGCCCGCGTCGCCGTGGGCGTACGCCGTGTCGACCGACACGCCGGAGCCGGGCTGGGCGGGTGCCACGGCGTCCTGCGACCGCGTGACCTCCCCGGCGATCAGCAGCCGGGCGCACTCGGCGGCGATCCGCAGATGCCGGGCATCGCCGGGGTCGATGGCGGCCAGGGCCAAATGGCCCGAGCCGATGCCTGCCACGCCGTGTGCCTGGTCGGCCCGCTGCGGGCCGTCGATGGTGACGGGGGCCGGCGCCGCCAGATCCGGCGCGGCGCTCAGACGGGCCGCGGTCAGGAACAGCGCGGTGCCGGTACGGCCGAAGTACAGCGAGGGCGGGAGCTTGGCGGGCGGCATCACGCGGGCCGTCCACCGGGCCAGGTCGGCGGCCACGGCCTTGGCCTCCGGGTGGTGCAGCAGTTCCATGCCGACTCCGGCACTGCCGCCGTAGACGTTGGTCACCGGCGGGCTCTCCCGGCGGGCGTCCTCGGGCGCGGCCATCAGCTGCTCGGCGAAGGCCGCGCACTCGCGCACGGTGTGGTCGAGCGCCTTGGACAGCAGTTCCCCGGTGAGCCTGGGTGGGGAGGGCGGCTTCCACCGTCCCGCCTGCGGCTGTTCGGTGGCGGGCCGCCCGTCGCCGAGGCCGGTCACGGCCGGTACGGGGCGCGGCCGGTCGGCAGGAGCCGGTGCTTGGGCGGGTCTGAGCTCGGCGGCGGCAGCGGTGCGGTCGGCCGGGTCAAGGCTCAGCAGGCCGGGCAGCAGGCCGAGGACGCCCGTCGTGACGTCCGGGAACATCCCCGCCAGGCACATGAGCGTGCGCTCGACGTTGCGGACCGGGTCCGGGCCGATCATGATCGGGTTCATCCCGGTGGCCGCGAAGAACAGGGTGGCGCCCAGCGAGAAGTAGTCGTCGGCGGGCACGGAGTCACGGTCGGTGTGCTGGTCGGGAACGCTGTAGCCGCGGCTCCAGCCGGGCAGCTGCAGCCCGTCGTACCTGCTGTTGCCGAAGTCGATCAGGGTGCAGCGGCCGTCCTCGCCGAGCACGACGTTCTTGGGCGACAGGTCGCGAATGACGACGCCGTGCGCGTGCACCGCGTCGATCACCTCCAGCAGCCGGACGGCGAGTGTGCCGAGGTCGCGCTCGCCGGTGGCGGGCTCCTCGGTGAACAGGCCGTTCTCCGCGACGAATCGGTTGAGGTCGCGGCTGCCCGCGTCGGTCATGACGAGGAACTCGTCCTCGCCGTGCCGGAAGTGGTCGATCGGCTCGGGAACGCCTGCCACGCCCGTGAGCGCCTGCAGGACGCGCAGCTCGTTGCGGAGGTACATCCGCAGGTCCCAGCCCTCGACGTTCTCCCCGACGTACGCGCGGGCCTCCTTGACCACGACCCGCCGCCCGGCGGCGTCGGTGGCGCGGTAGACGTTTCCGCGCGGGCCACGCACGACGCCGGACGTCACGCGGTACCGGCCGCCGATGAGCCGCCCGCTACCTCCGTCGGCGGCCTGCCCGGTTGTCGGCGCGGGCGGCAGCGTTCCCAGCGTTCCCAGCGACGGCCGTTCGTCGGGCTCCGACGGGCCGGCCCCGGCAGGCTCCGTGGGACGGAACGGGTCGGTGGCCCAGGGCGGGCAGGTGAACTCGGGGCCGGCCGCGCCCGGCAGTTGCTCGCCGTCCGGCCCGATCACGATCAGCTCGAAGTCGCCGTTCTCGTCCACGCGGTACTGCGGGGCGAACGGGGCATACCTGTAGTACACCGGAGCATCGGGATGGACCCGCCGATCGCTGACGATGCGCGGGGCCGACAGCCCGGACAGGGCGTCGGCGAGGGCGTGGCCCAGTGCGACCACCGCGTCCTGCTCCGGGTAGACCGTCATGGCCTTGCCCACGGCTCCCGGGTCGACGTCGCCGGAGTTGAGCTCCATGAGCCTGTGGGTGGACCGGGCGACCTTGAAGGCGCAGCCGGTGCCGGCCAGGATCGGCAACGCGCGGTCAAGGGTGTCGTTGAGGGTGCCGGGACGTGCGGAAATGTGGATTTTCCAGCCCTGCAACGGAATGTCGTGGTGAGGGTCGTGAACGCTGATCCACGTGTCGTCCTCGTATATTTCCCTACCATTCGACTCTGCAAATTGGGTAAGGCGGTCGAGCACATTAAAGTCCACGGTCATCCCTCGATAACGGAGCGCATCGGCCTGATATGAGAAAAAGGCCATCAGAGCACCGCCGACGGCCTTTCCCCAGCACCTCTCGTCACCACGCTCGACCGCGTGGGATCAGGTGCTTCACACGATGGACGGGCAGCAAGGGAAGCTGCTGCAGACCGTACGCTTGCAGGTGTTGACGCAGGCCTGGGGGCCGTGGAGCAGCTTGTTCAGCTCGCCTTCGAAGTCGACGGCGAGGTCTTCGTACTCCAGGACTCCGGCGTCGCGGGGCTCCAGGGCGAGGACCGACATAAGGGCTCCTTCCTTGGCCACCTATGGGCGGCCGACGTAGGGATCCGAGCCTCGGGATGGCGCCGGTAGGCACCTTTCCCGCGCTCCGCCCGCGACCGGGAACCGGCTAGATGTTCCCGCGTCGCAAGCAAACGGACGCATTATGTGCATATATCCGGAAGCATGTCCAGAGGTAGCCGTAACAGCCAAAAATGTGTTTACATGCGCCTTTACAGTGGGAGTTGGATCTTCTAGATTGACGTGCGTGATGGGGGGATCTCTGGCGCGCCGGTTTCCGAACGGCGCCCTCGCGTGAGGCTCTGGCGTCGCCGACGCAGGACGAGCGTCCCGGACGACCGTTCGGGGCTCGTGGTCGCGTACTGGGAGAGCCACGACGAGCACCTGCTGACCGCCACCCTCGGTACGATCGCCCGCAGGCTGCCGTCCTTGGTGGCCGCCGCGTTGCGGATGGCGTGGGAGGCCAGCCCCCGCGACACGGTCGTGGCCCTGGCGGGCAACCTCGCGGCCGGCGTCTTCACGGTCTTCGGCCTGGTGGCCACCTCCGACGTGCTGGCCTCGCTGCTGGCCGCCGGTCCCACACCCGACCGGGTATGGACCGCGCTGCCCTCGCTGCTGCTCGTGGCCGCCGCCACCGGGCTGCGCGGAGCGCTGCTGGCCGGTGCCGGATGGGCGCAGGCCAGGCTCAAACCGCTGGTCGAGCGGCTGGCCGAGACCCGCCTGTTCGAGCTGACGACCCGGGTGGAGCTGGCCGCGTTCGACGACCACGACTTCCACAACGCGATGCGCCGGGCCCGCGACAGCGGCGTGCCCGACACCGCCACCGTGGTGGAGACGACGATCGCCGCGGTCACCGGCGCGGTGGGCGTGCTGGCCTCGGCCGTGGCGCTCGGCCTGCTGCACCCGGTCCTCATGCCGTTGCTGCTGGTCGCCGCCGTGCCGGCGGGATGGGCCGCGGTACGCATGGCGCGGCTGGGCTACCAGGCGTTCTACCGGCTGTCCGCCGCGCGGCGGCGCAAGTTCATGCTGTCGGACCTGATGGCCGAACGGCAGCCCGCCGCCGAAGTGCGGGCGTTCACGCTCCGGGACTTCCTGCTCGGCCAGTACGCCAAGGTCGCCGACCTGGAACAGGACGTCCAACTCGACGTGGCACGGCGGCGGGCCGCGACCAAGGCGGGCGGCGACCTGCTGACCGGCCTGGCCACAGCCGGCGTGTACGTGGTGCTCGGCGTGCTGCTGGCCATCGGCGTGATCCCGCTGTCAGTGGCCGGCGCGGCCGTGCTGGCGATCAGGACCGGGCAGGTGTCGCTCACCGCCCTGATCCAGACCATGAACCGGCTCTACGAGGCGGGCCTCTACTTCGGCGACTACCTGGCCTTCTGCGAGATCGCCCGGGAGCGCGTCCCCCCGCGGCCGGCAACCCCTGCCGAGCCGGCGCCGTTCAGCCTGCTGACGGCCGAGAACGTCACGTTCACCTACCCCGGAGCCGACCGGCCCGCACTGTCGGGCGTCAGCGTGACGGTCGGCCAGGGCGAGGTCATCGCCCTGGTCGGCGAGAACGGCTCCGGCAAGACGACCTTGGCCAAGCTGCTGGCCGGGCTGTACCAGCCGCAGGAGGGCACGATCCGCTGGGACGGCGTGGACCTCGACGCGTTCGACGGTGACGCGTTGCGGCGGCGGATCTCCGTGATCGCCCAGGATCACACGCGCTGGCCGCTCACCGTCCGCGAGAACATCGTCATGGGGCACCCCCTGGAGGAGGATCGGCTTGCCGCCGCCTCCGCCGCGGCGGGTGCCGACGAGGTGGTGGCACGGCTGTCCGACGGCTACGACGCGCTGCTCGACCGCCGCTTCCGGGGTGGCCACGACCTGTCGGGCGGCCAGTGGCAGCGCATCGCCGTGGCACGCGGTTTCTACCGCGACGATGCCGCGCTGGTCATCTTCGACGAGCCGACCTCGGCCCTGGACGCCCGTGCCGAGCACGCCCTGTTCGAGCGGATCCGCGGCCACGCCGCCGGACGTACCGTCGTGCTCATCACCCACCGGCTGGCCAGCGTCCGCTACGCCGACCGCATCTACGTGCTCGACGGCGGCGCGATCGCCGAGCAGGGCACGCACGCCGAGCTGATGGAACGCGACGGCCTGTACGCCGGCCTGTACGAGCTGCAGGCCTCGGCCTACCACCAGACGGTGCCATGATCGTCGCCGAGTCGGCGTACCTCGCCGTGACCGCGGTGCTGCTGGTCGCGGCGCTGGTCAAGCTGCGGGACGTGCCCGGCTTCGCCCGGTCGGTGGCCGGCTACCAGGTGCTGCCGGGCGGCCTGGCCAGGCCGGCCGCGGTGGGCGTGCTCGTGGCCGAGCTGGCCGCCGGCGGGCTGCTGCTCGCTCCAGGCGGCCGGCGGTGGGGCGCCGTGGTGGCGGCAGTCCTGTTCGCCGCGTTCCTGGCGGCCATGGCCTCCGTGATGCGGCGCCGGATGGCCGTGGACTGCGGGTGCTTCGGCGGCCGCGACCTCGTCGGGGCCGGCACGCTGCTGCGTACCGGCCTGCTGCTGGTCCTCGCGGTGACGGCGGCTCTGACCGGGCCGGTCGCGTTCGCGCCCGTCCAGCTTCCGGTGGCGGCGGTCCTGCTCGGGCTGGCCTTCCTGCCCGCGCGGCTGCTACGTGCGGAGAGAGCCTCGTACGGGCCCCGTCCCGGCACGCGCTTCGCGCTCAACGGCAGGCCGGAGCCGGCAGGCGACCGGACGATGTACGCGTTGGTCTCGCCGGCGTGCGGGTTGTGCAAGGCGATGCTGCCGGAGTTCGTCGCGACAGCCGACCGCCTGGATGTCGCGCTGGTCAGCGCGGTGGAGGGATACGGTGGCGCCGGGCTGCCCGTGATCGTGGACCCGGAGGTCTTCGACCGCAACGACATCCCGTGGCCGCCGTACGTGGTGGTGACCGACCGCACCGGCACCGTCCTGTCGGCGGGCGGCGCGGCCGATCCGGCACAACTGGAGCAGGTGCTGTCTCGCGCCGAAGCGGTCGCTCTCCGAGACGGGCGTTGACACGCGGGACGCCTGTCGTGCGCCGGCACCGGATCATGTCCTGGCGGGCCGGCTACGGCCCGGGACGCCGCGGTCGGGGGAGGCGGGGCGTCCCGGGCCCGGGAATCGTGATCGACCGGCTGATCGCCCGCCGGCCTCAGGCTTTGAGGGCTCGGTCGATGAGATCGCGCATCCGGCGTTCCTCCTCCGAATCGCCGCTGGGGTCGGGATCGAGGTTGAGCTTGTTCTTGAGTACTTGGGCGAAGGGCTTCATCGACCAGCTGGGGAGGACCTCCGCCGCGCGACGCAGCGCCGCGAGGGCGCCGTTCGCGTCGAGCGTTTCCATGCCTGGCATCGTGAAATCCTTCGCCTGCTCACCCAGGACCGTGAGGGCGTCGGGATCGAGGGATTTCACGCCTGTCATATTCGTCATCGCGATCAGCTCGCCGGCGAGATAGCGCAGGGTCTCCATCGAGACGCCGGGCGTCGGCGTCGCGAAGAACGTGAGGAGCATCGGCAGCACGTCCGGCTTGTAGCGCGCGTTCTGGCACGCGAACACGCAGTACGAGGCCATGATGCTGTCCCGGTACCGCGCGATGTCGGCATCGTCTTTGACCCCGCCCAGCGCTTTCCAGTGGTCCATCACGCCCTTCAGGGTCAGGCTGGTCTGAGTCGTCGGCTCGTTCTTCCCAGGGAGCGTGCCGGTGGCCAGGTGGCCGAACGCGTAGAAGTACTCGACCATCGCCTGCTTCGACTCCTGGCCGGTGTTGATGCGCGTGTACCAGTCCTCTTGTTGACCTTCTGTCGGTTTTCCCCACGGCCCCGGGATCAGGTCGACGAACGACGTCCGCAGGAACGAGAAGCTGCCGCGCCAGTCGACCAGGGCGAGCTTCTGGAACAGCGCGGTCATCTCGCCCCCGGGCTTCGAGCGCAGGAGCAGGGGGATGCCGTCCACGTACGGAGACCCCAGGTCCGTATGCGTGACCGGCCAGCAGAACCTGTTCACGAACTCGGCGTTACCGGCGGCGCTGCGCATCAGCGCCTGCTCGTCCTGGTTGCCGTGCTTGAGCATGTGTATCACGAGCTGTCCCTCGTCATGCCGGGCGAGATCGAGCTCTAGCTCCTGCAGCCGCGCCTCAGACTGCGTGCGCTGGGATTCGATGCTGTGCGTCTTCGACAACACCGTGAGGTCGCCGGCGGCGACCTTGCCGGTGCCGAAGGAGGCGTACTTCTGGAAGCTCTTGCACAGGAACACCTCGAGGCTGCCGTCGGCGATGACGTCCTTCAGGCCGTTGAGCACCTCGTCGAGCCGGGTCCGGCCGGTGGACGGGTCCAGCCCGTCCTCGACGGTGGTGTCGAGTATCAGCGCGAACGGCGGGTCATCCCGCTTACGTGTCTTCAGATCCTTGAGCACGCCATCGACGAGGTTCTTCGCCGATGACGACTCGAAGGGCGTGCTCGGGTTCAGCGCCGCGACCACGACATCCTTGCGCGGCTTCGTCACCTCCCCCTTCTTGAGGTTGCCGAGCAGCATCCCGGTCTCGAAGTAGTCGATGCCCTCGGTGGGACGCGAGACCTGGTCGGTGCGCCGCGACGACAGCGCGATGTACAGCGCCGTCCCGAGCGCGTCCATGCCGCTGGTCATGAGGTGGCTGCTGAGCTCGATCTCCCTGCCGACGTACGGTGCGATGCTCGGCGCCCGCTTCAGCAGGACGTCCTTCATCGTCGCCCAATAGTCAACATGTCCGTAGTTCTTGGCCACGGCGAGCACGACGGTGATCTCGTCCATCATGAGGTCGACCGCGCGCAACGCCGTCGACGGGTTCGGATCCTCGACGACGATGTCGAGGAGCCGGCGCAGCGAGCCCAGGGCGTCGGCGGTCAGCGCGTCGTAGCGGCCCGGGCCGAGCTTGTCGGTGAGGCCGAGCAGGAGGTGCTCGACCATGGCGCACACCGGCGCCAGCTCGCCCTTCCCGCGCGCGAAGTCCTGCAGACGGGAGAACGCGCTGGACGTGATGAGCTGCGCGAGGTCGGCGTGCGTGTCGAAGGCGAGGTCCGGCTTGGGCCGGGGTTTGCCCGCGTCCATGAGCTCGTAGAGCTGGTACGCCGACGGCGTCGCGCCGATCCCCTCCAGGATCTCCTTCCACTTCAAGGAGGGGTCGCTGGCGCCCCTCAGCACGCTGATGCCCGTCTCCCCCCTGAGCGGCCGGATCTCGAGTTTGGCCAGCACCTCCGGGCTCAGTACCATCTCGAGCTTGCGCAGCACGCGCGGGCTGTTGACCAGGATGTCGCCCTCTTGCAGCTTGTGGTCCGCCTGCAGCTTCGCCGCGAAATCATCCAGGGCTTCGCCGAAGGACGAGCGCCAGTAGCTGGACTCGAGGTCGTGCTGGGTCGTCAGGTTACTCTGGCCGGTGGTGCGCTTGCTGCCCGCCGTACGGAAGCCCACCTGCTTGGCGATGTGCTTCTGCGCGGGGGCCGCCACCTTCTTGAGCGCCGTGCGGCGCAGCCGCGAGTACGGCTCCTTGCCGCTGCTGATCAAGGTGATGTCAGCCAACGCCTTTTTGAGGTAGGCGATCGACGAGGCGTCGTCCGCGTCGTCGGTCCGCTTCGCGAGCTCGACCAGGTCGATGGCGCCCTTGACCGGCGTGGCGAGGTCGAGCGCCTCGAACGATTCGTTGCGGCCCGGCGCGCGATCGCCCTCAGGCTGCTTCTGCGGCGTCTTGGGCTTGACGAGACGAACCCCGGCGGTCGCCTTCAGGAAGTCGAGGGCGAGATTGCCTCTGAGTTGCGTCACGATGAGCCGCGACATCTTGCTGCGCTCAGACGCCGAGCGCTGGGCCAGCATCTCGGCCATGCGCTGCGCGGAGAACGTTCTGTCCTGCAGCGCCTTCGCCACCACCTTGGCGGTGGCCGGGTCGGGCTTCTCGGTGAACTTCTGCCAGCCCGGCGGCGTCGATGTGGAGATCGGTGCGGAGGCGACCGACACGTCACGCTTCGTGATAGGCAAGTCAGACATGTCGGATATGCCAGGCGTGATCTTTTCTGGTCCGCCGATCGTACGCCTGCGCTGACGCTTGTTCTTGGTCGCGCCGATGGTCGGTTTCTTTTTCATGACCCCCCAGCCATTCTGCTCAAGGCTCCCCCTGCCTGATGACCGATCGATCGTCCACCTTCTGGCCGAGCGTGCAAAGGTTCCCTGTCCGCCACATTCGTGGCGCGCTTCTCTGAGCTGCGGCTCGCTGATGCCCAGAGCGTCAACGACACCGGCTCCTGAAGGGCCCGGTCGACGATCGCGCGCCGCTTCATCGCATCCGGTGACTTGTCGACGCGCGCGAACCAGCGACGGGAGGGATGGTCCGCCGCTGAGCCGGGTGAGCACAGGTGGCTTTGTCGCCATATTCGTGGCGCGGTTTCTGCGCTTGTATCTGTGAGGGCGCGGGCCGCTCTGTGGAGTCGGTCCGGACTACACAGGCTTCTCTGAGGGGGGACGCATGGCGGGCAACGAGCCGATCCCGAGCTACGAGGAACTGTTCGACGACACGAATCTCGATCATCGGCAGGAGGACGAGGCCAGGACGGTCTACTCGCCGGGGGCCTATCTCGCGGATCTCCTGGGGCTGCTCGAGACCGTTCTGGAGCAGCCGTCGCTGCTCGGCGACGACCGGCGCGCCGACCTGAAGAGGGTCCTGCTGGACGGGGAGAACACCTTCGGCGAGGCTCCCTACCTGGACATCGTCATCGAGCTGCTGGAGAGGCTCGCCGGGGACCAGCCGTACGAGCGGATGCGGCAGCGGCTGAAGTACCCGTTCGGGATGCCGTTCTCGCTGGACGAGGAGCGCTTCAAGACCTACCTCCGGCACCTCAGGACCGGACCGGACGAGCTCTACCGGATCTTCGCTCCGGTGGCCGACGCCGACACGGTGGCCCGGCTGTTCCTGGGATTGTCCGCGGAGGCCGTCACGCATCTGACATCACCGGCGGACGAGGCGGGGATCAAGGCGTTCTACGGGCTCGCACCGCAGGATCCGCTGACCTCGCTAGCGGATGTGGAACGATTCAAGCAGACGACGGGCCTGTCGGCGCTGCAGTTGCGGGAGCTGCTCGGCGAGCCGGACGACCTCGTGCGCCCGCCCAAGGACTCGTACGTCAACCAGGGCAGCGAGCCGGTCACCATGTCGCCGGACGGCACGCGGCTGGAGGGGGCCACCTCCGGCTGGTACGACCGGATCAGCCGGATCGTCCGGCTGGCCAGGTGGACCGGGCTCGGCCTCAGCGACCTCGATCGCGTCCTGACCACGTGCTGCGGGGGCACGCTCGACGCGGCCGCGCTGCGGATCACCGCGCTCGCCGTGCACCTGCGGCAGGGCTACGACCTCACCGTCGACGCGGTGTGCGGGCTGGTGGCGGAGGTCGAGCCCGTGCCCGAGGAGCTGCCCGCCATGTCGGGCGACATCCTCGGCCCGCACAACAAGGAGTACCGCCGCAAGCTGGCCATCGGGATCGGGACCTCCGAGAGCGACATCGTGGAGACCGTGCGGCGCTACCGCGACCGCTACAGCGCCCTGGAGCCGAGCCCCTTCGACCGTGGTCCGATCGGGTCGTCACAGATCGCGCTGCTGCGGCGGACCGGCAGGCTGACCTCGGCGCTCGGCATGTCCGCAGGGGAGCTGTTCGACCTGCTGGGGGTGCTGGAGAGCGACCCGTCGCTGTGGCGGTATTCCACGTTCTCCCTCCTGGGCGGGGTCGAGCCGAAGACGCAGGACTGCTACCGCATCCTGGAGGGCGGCGACCCCGTCTCCGGCCTGTGGCTGGCCCAGACGCTGCTCGCGGTCGCCCGCTGGATGCAGGACGGCGGCTTCGGCGCCCAGGAACTGGCCGAGATCCTGGGGAGCGGGTCCAGTGGGTCCGGCGGGCCCGGCGGGCCCGGCGCGTCCGGCGGGGATGACCGGCTCGCGGTGCTGGAGGGCCTCGACCAGCGGTTCCAGGCGGTGGCCATGGAGCCGGCCATGTTCGAGGGCGAGCGCTTCGGGCCGCGGGCCGCGCAGGCCGTACACGACGTGCTGGCGACCCACACCGGCGCGGTGGTGTCGGAACGCGACGCCCGGCTGCTGCGCCTCGACCCGGACACGGTGGCCGTGGCCGCGCACGAGGCGGTCACCTCCCTCGGCATGATCGTCGACGACGACCTCATCGGACTGGGGCTCGGTGAGCGGCTGGCCGGCAAGATCCGTGCGCAGCTCGTCTTCAGCGGACGGCTGCGTGCCGACGGCACGCTCGTCACCGAGGGCATGCCCGAGACCGACTACGCCCTGAACCTGGAGCGGGACTTCGCGTCGTTCAAGGAGGCGCTGTTCAAGCTGATCAACAGCGTCGGCAACGGCACCTCGTCCTTCTATCCCTCCGATCTGGCCACGGTCGGCAACCTGTCCCAGGGCCAGCTCGACGAGCTGTACGACAACCTGATCTACCACGGGTACGTCGACGAGGAGGGCGCCGTCCAGGATCCGGCGTTCTTCGCCGACGAGGAGAATGTCGAGGCGTTCCGCGTCAACGCCGGCCTGTCCGACGTCGCCCCCGAGGTGCTCACCCTGCTGCGCCGGCGCATCGACGCCTTCCGCGCCGAGCCGCTCGTCCTCGACCCCGGGCTCCTCACGGGGCTGCGGCTCAGCGAGGCGCGGCTGGCCCGGCTGATGGACGGGCTGCGCTTCAACGGCTACATCGACGAGAACGGCCGCTATCTGAACAAGCAGGCGCTGGCCGCGCTCCGGCCCGCCGACTTCGCGCTGCCGCCGGAATTCCACCCGCACCGGAACGCCGTGCTCGACGCCGCGAAACGGCAGATCGGCGAGCTGGAGGCCGAGCTCTACACCTTCACCCCCGAGGACTTCACCGAGGTCGCGGACCTGGCGATGGCGCAGCGGGCAATGGCCGCGATGGAGGGCATCTATCTGAGCGACGGCTGGCCGGTCGCCGAGGTGGAGACGCTCGGCGACGGGTTCACCGCGGCCGAGACCGCCATCGTGGCCCGGCGGGTCGCCGAGTGCGCGCAGGACGAGCGGCCGTACCGGATCCACCTGGAGGCGCTGGGCGAGCTCGGCTTCGACGACGAGCAGCAGGGGCTGGTCGTCGAGAAGCTGATCGCGCAGGGACACCTCACCGACGGCCTGTCCGTGCCGCGCGAGGCGGTCCCCTTCTTCGCCAACCCGGCGAACGTCGTCAGCTTCGCCCTGCAGGGGCTGGAGGACTTCGAGCGGGACGTGTTCTTCCTGCTGCACGCGGTCGCCGTGGCGCTCGCCGAGGCGGTCGAGGAGGTGACCGCCACGCTGGAGAGCCGTGCCGGGCAGCAGCAGGAGGCGCTGACCTCCGCGCTGGCCGACGCGTTCGGGGTGCCCCAGGAGAGCGCCGCGGCGATCTGCGCGGGCGTCGCCGGCGGGCTGCCCGAGGCGATGGAGATCCTCATCCCGCCGGTCATCGCCGTCCCCCGGCGGCTGTCGGATCCGCACTTCCAGGCCGCCTACGAGCGCATCCGCCGCTTCGCGCTGCTGGCCGGCAAGCTCGGCATGGACGAGACCGAGGTCGCCGTCGCCTTCCACGACCAGGACCTGACCGGCAAATACCCCGAACCCCTGGCCCTGCCGCCGGGCGTCGACGTCGTCGACGCGGTGCTGCGCAGCTCCGACGGCCATATCTACGTGTTCGCCGGCGACGTCTACTGGGCCTACTCCGCCGACACGTACGCCCTGCTCGACCCCAGGTCCAAGGCGCTGACCGAGCTGTCGCCCCGGTTCACCGGGCTGACCCGGGTCGACGCCGCCTTCGCCTTCCCCGGCGGCGCCGAGGGGATCGTCGGTCGCGCCGTCGAGCGGAACGAGGGTGACGAGGTCCCCGAACGGGAGGTGTCGCGGCTGTTCGTCAAGGATCCGGGCAGCATCCGCTGGGCCCCCCGTGACCAGCTGTGGGGCAAGGTCAGGAACAACTTCGAGGCCCCGCGCCGGATCGACAGCGCGTACGTGGACGAGAACGGCAGAACCTACCTCTTCTGCGCCGACCAGTACATCCGATACTCGAGCCACGATTTCACGACAGTCGACGAGGGCTACCCGCGCGGCGTCGCCGAATGGTGGCAGGCCGAGGGCCACGACACGCCGCTGCCCGAGGCGTTCACCGGGGCGCTCGACGCGGCCTTCCAGGACGTGGACGGGCATGTCCACCTGTTCGCGGGCGGCCGCTACTTCGAGATCGGCGGGCAGGAGCAGCCGATCTCCGCCCGGTGGGGCCGCATCCGCAACGCCTTCGACGGCGCGCAGAGCCTCGACTGCGCGTTCACCGGCCCCGACGGCAGGACGTACCTGTTCCGCGGCAACCAGGTGGTCCGTTACACCGACAGCCTGGAGAACGACGGCGTGCGGGTGGACGACGGCTATCCGCGGCGGATCGAGACCGAGTTCGCCCGCCTGCCCGGCGAGTTCCACACCGGCGTCGAGGCGGCCTTCACCGAGCCCGTCTCGGGGATGGTGCACCTGTTCAAGGACGGCAGGACGGTCTCCTTCGCCGCCTCCGGCGGCGGCGTGCCGCAGCCGACGGCCGAGCGCTGGGGCAAGGTCGCCGACGTGCTGGCCGGTGGCGCCGTGGACGCCGGGCTCGTGGGCATGGACGGCAAGACCTACCTGTTCAGCGGCGAGAGGTACATCCGCTACTCCGGCGCCGACTACGCCGTCGTCGACCTCGGCTACCCGCGCAGGATCGCCGGCGACTGGGGAGGGCTGCGCAAGGTCGGCGCCGCCTTCGTGATGGACGGAAAGACGTACCTGTTCGGCCAGGGCGGCCACCTGTTCGACGTGCCGCTCGCCCAGGAGCCTGAGCTGAACGAGGGCCGCCTGTCGCCCGCGCTGCGCCGCCACTTCCTGGAGCACGGCCTGACCCTGGCCGAGAAGGCCACCGTCACCTCCGAGGGCACGGACGAGTACCGGACGTGGCACGTCGGCACCGAGCAGGGCATCGCGCTGACGCTCCGCAGGAACCCGCTGCACATCCAGGTGCACGCCGACGGCGGCGACTTCCACGTCCGCTACTCCACCAGGGACTACGCCACCCCGGACGCCGGCTACCCCAAACCGGTCTCCGACAACTGGTGGAACCTGCCCGCCTCGCTGGCCGACGACCCCCGCTTCGCGGTCATCGACGCGGTCTTCACCGACGGCACCGGCCGCACGTACCTCTTCGCCGGCAACAGCTTCGTGGTGTCCGACGCCCGGCACCGCTGGTGGTCGGAGCCGCGCACGATCGACGGCCACTGGGACAGCCTGCTGCCCTTCACCTGGGTGGACGCCGCCTTCGTCGGCAAGGACGGCCGGACCTACGTCTTCTCCGGCGACCGGTACATCCGCTTCTCCGGTGGCGACTACACCAGGGCCGACGACCGCTACCCGGCCTCGGTCCCGGCGTACTGGGGCAACGTGGTCAACAGGATCGCCCGGACGGGCCTGGTGGACGCCGCGCTGACCAGGACCGTGACGGAGGAGATCGACGGCAGGAAGGTGGACAACCACTACACCTACCTGTTCTCCGGCGACCAGTACGTGCGTTACCTGGGCACGGAGCTCGACCACGTGCAGGACGGCTATCCGGCCGCGCTGTCCGCGCTGTCGCGGGAGCCCGGGATGGCGGCCCTTGACGTCACGCTCGACGGCGTGGACGCCGCCTTCGCCGACCGCCGCAACGTCCACCTCTTCCGCGCCGGCCGCTGCCACATCGTGTCCGACGGCCTCTACCGCCGCTACGACGACGCCTCGTTGAGCGGGCTGAGCTGCGCCTTCCTGGAGGACGGCAAGCTGCTGGCGGAGGACGGGAACGGCTGGCGCCATCGCGCGGGCATCGAGGCCGTCGAAGGCTTCGGGTTCGCGCAGGAGACCGGTACGCCGCGGTCGCTGCGCGCGGCGCCGGAGGGGTTCCGGAACGGGCTCGACGCCGTGCTGCGCGGCGCCGACGGCACCACGTACCTGTTCAAGGGGCCGAACTGCGTCAACACGCGGCTGAACAGGCCGTACCTCCTCGCCGAGGAGTGGGGCAAGCCACGTAACACGATTTATCAGGACAACAAGGTGGACGCGGCGTTCGTCGGCCGGGACGGCAGGACGTACCTGTTCAGCGGCGACCAGTTCGTCGCCTACGCCGACCCCGGCCCCGCCGACACCGCCGCCCCCAACCCCGGCCTCACCATCGACGGCGAGCCACGGCTCATCTCCGAGCACTGGGGCGGCCTGGACGACGTCGCGCTCGCGTACGTGCGCGGCACGAAGACGTACCTCTTCGAGTCGCCCGACGAGGAAGGCCGCATGCGCTACCTCGTCTACTCCGGCACGGACTACACCGAGCCCGACGGCGAGCCGCAGCTCGCCGACGAGAGCTTCTGGCGGGTGCCCGAGCAGTACCGCATACCCGGACACCCCGTGCCCGACGCGGTGCTGTTCGCGGGCGACACCATGCTCCTGCTGCTCGGCGAGCACTGCGTGCAGTACGACGAGCGGGCCGGCGCCTGGTCCTACCCGCGCCCGATCGAGCGGCTCTGGCCCGGGTTCGAGCGCATCCTCGAATCCAGCCGGGAAGACGGTGACGCGCTGCGCACGGCGTTCACCGCGCCGGACGGCTCGACGTACTTCTTCCTCTCCGAGCAGTACTCCCGCCATGACGGGCACGACTTCGCCCCGCTCGCCGTCATCCGCGACCGGTGGGGCAGGTCGCCCAACCCGTTCGTGCCCGACGACGCGACCGCCAGGATCGACGCCGCCTGCGTCTTCGGCGACGACACGACGTTCCTGATCTCCGGCGACCGGTACGTCCGCTACACCGGCTCCGAATACCGTTACATCGATCCCGGTTACCCGAAGAAGATCGTCGGCAACCTGCGCCGGGAGGCGGCCTTCGCCAACCTGCCGGAGTCGTTCGACGACGCGGTCACCGGCCGCACGATCGACGCCGCCATCGCCAACGGCCGCACCGCCTACCTCTTCGCGGGCGGCTCCTGCCACGTCGTCTCCCGCGCCGCGACCGCCACCCGCGACCTCGCCGTCCTCGGCCGCGTCCGGAACAACCTCGTGGAGAGGGAGAAGGTGGACGCGACGATCGTCACCGGCGCGCACACCTACCTGTTCTCCGGCGACCAGTACGTCCGCTACACCGGCACCGAGTACGCGTACGCCGACGACGGCTACCCCCGCGCCATCCTCCCCGGCCTCGCCTTCGATCTGCGCATGCAGGACCCGCCCGCGGACTTCGCCGACGGCCTCGACGCGGCCTTCCGCACCCCGGGCCCCGCCGGCGTCGTCCACCTGATCAAGGGCGACCGCTGCCTGCGGGTCGGCGAACCGGCCGCGCAGCCTGTCAACGCCCTGTTCGGCAAGGTGCGCAACGCCTTCGCCGACGCCGGCCACCGGCTGATCGACGCCGCCTTCGCCGCGCCCACCGGCGAGCTGTACGCCTTCAAGGGCGAGCAGTACGTCCGTTACCGTCCGGGCGCGCTGGAGTTCGTGGAGGAAGGCCACCCCCGTACCGTCCGGGACGACTGGGGCGACCTGCCGGGCCGCTTCGAGTCCGGCGTCGACGGCGCCTTCGTCTTCGAGGACCGCACGTACCTGTGCAAGGGCGACGAATACGTACGCTACTCCCGCGGCTATCACGAGGTGGACCGCACCTACCCGCAGCGGTTCCGCTACCGCTGGGGCGGCACGGCCGACTACCGGCTGAGCGACGTGCACACGATCTCCAGGTTCATCGACCTCGCCCGCCGGCACCCGGACGGCCTGCCCGCCTTCCTGCTGGACCCGCCGGCCGTGGTGCAGGACCCGTACGCGTACCTGGGAGACCTGTTCGGCTGGGACGTCGACGAGATCAGGTGGGCCAAGCGCAACGCCGCGCTCCTGACCGCCGAACCCGAGGCCATCGCGGCCGCGGCGGTGAGCGCCGCACCGGTGCGGCTGGAGGAGGACCGCTTCGAGGTCGAGTTCCTGCTCCGCCTGGTCGAGCTGTTCACGCTCACCGACCGGATGGGGGAGGCCCCGTCCACGCTCTACACCGACGTGTGGCGGCCCGCCTTCGGCGACCCGACCGCCCTGGCGACCGCGAACACCGCCCTCTACGGGATCATGGAGCGCCTGTACACCGGCGAGTGGGAGGCGCTGTCGGCCGCCGTCCACGACGAGATCAACGTGCTCAAGCGCGACGCCCTCGTCTCGATCGCCCCGGGCACCCCGGGAGAGCTGTACGACCGGCTGCTGGCCGACGTCGAGATGGGCGGCCAGGGCCGCACCTCAAGGGTGCGCGAGGCCATCGCCGCCGCCCAGCTCTACGTGCACCGCTACCTGCTCGATCTGGAGCGGGTGACGGTCCCGGACGGGCGGGACCCGGAGGAGACCAGGCGGCGGATCAGGACCTGGTGGGCCTGGCTGAAGAACTACCGCCTGTGGGAGGCCAACAGGAAAGTCTTCCTCTACCCGGAGAACTACCTGCGCCCCGAGCTGCGCGGCTCCAAGACGCCCGCCTTCCGCGCCCTGGAGGACGACCTGCTGCAAGGCGAGATCACCCAGGAGAAGGTGGAGCAGGCCTACAAGCGCTACCTCGACGAGTACACCGAGGTCTCCAGGCTCTCGATCGCCGGCGGTTACGTCTACCGCGCGGACGGCGCCGAGGCCGGCGTCCGGCGGCTGGTGCTGTTCGGCCGGACCAGGACCGAGCCGAGGCGCTACTACTGCCGCGAGGCGGAGTTCAGGGACGACGGGCGCCTGTCGGCCACCTGGGAGCCGTGGCTGAAGGTCGACGCGCAGGTCGAGGCCGAGATCGTCTACCCGGTGCACGCCTTCGGCCGCATCTTCGTCTTCTGGCCCACGGCCGAGGCGGTCGCGCCCGAGCCCGGCGCCCAGACCACGCTCACCGAGCAGCAGAGCGGCGACAACCGCACGCTCACCCCGCCGCCGCCCAAGTACCGCGTGCGCGTCAACTACTCCTTCCGCAACCTCAACGGCGAATGGGTGCCCTCGCAGGTCCTGCCCCTGGAGGACGTGCTGGACGCCCCCGTCGACGCCGTCAGCCTGTACGTCCAGGCGTCCGCCACCGTGCCGGTGCCGGACGGCGGCACGCACGACACCATCCTGATCACCTGCACCTACACGGTCGCCAAGCCGGAGGGCCCGCAGAAGGTGCAGTCGGCGTTCGCGCTGACCCCCGAGCTGTACGCCATCCGCGCCGAGGGCGTGCCCGAGCCGGTGCGGCCGTCCCGGCTGGAGCAGATCTTCGGCGAGCCCATCGAGGAGTCCAAGGTCGTCCAGCTGACCCTGCCGGCCGGGGCCGAGAGCGACCCGTGGATCAGCGTCGACCACAAGGGCGGCAGCTTCCTGTGCCGGCCGATCGCCCCGGAGGGCAGCGGCGAGGAGCCGCGGCAGCTGAGCGGCAATCCTGACAAGCTGCCGGTGTGGTCCCCGATCCACGCCGCGGTCGAGCTGCCCGGCGGCGTCAGGTACTTCTTCAACAACACCGGTGAGAGCGGCTCCGGTCCCTACTACGTGGAGGTCTCCGCGACCCGGACGACCGCCACCCGCCTCAGCAAGCCGCTGACGGCCGAACGCTGGGGACACGTCCCCACCCCCCTGTACAACGACAAGGCCGGGGTCGACGCGGCCATCGTCAAGGACGGGTTCCTCTACCTGTTCTCCGGCGCGTACTACTACCGCTACTCCGGTGCCCCCTTCGGCAGGATCGACGTGGGCTATCCGAAGCTGATCAACGGCAACGAAGAGGGTTTCCCGCAGTGGGACAAGGTGGACGCCGCCGCCGTCGACGCGAACGGCGTGGAGTACTACCACTCGGCCGGACAGCACCTGTGGATGCGCCGCACCAGTCCCGGCAATCCTCTGGAGACCTTCCAGCCGCCGTGGGCGATCGGCAACACGCCGGTGGGGGCGCTCCTGATCCGCGGCGACGACGTCTTCCTCGTGAACGGCGACTCCTACCGGCGCGGGGACAGCCAGAACGAGCGCCCGATCCAGCTGCGGGGCAACAAGGACGGCCTGCCGCAGTCCGGCCCCGTCAGCGCCCCCTTCCGCCACGGCGAGAGCGTCTACTTCTTCAACAACGACACCCACACCTACCTGTCCATCACCCGCGAGGAACCCGGCAAGGGCCGGGGCCAGTCCGGCAACGGTTCCAGGGAATACGTCCAGAGCGAGCCGTCCCCCATCAAGCCCCTGGGCGTGGCCAGGACGGCCGTCACCGACGAGGGCGTCGACGCGGCCTACGTCGTCCCCGGCACCGGCGGCAAGGACGCCACGTTGTTCCTCGCCAGGAACCTCGAGTACGTCCGCTACACGCTCAAGGGCGGCGAGGTGGCCGCTCTGGCCGACCCCGGCTACCCCAAGCCCATGAGCCGCCGCGTCCGGGCCGTCTTCCAGCGCTCGGGCCTGCGCTACGTCTTCAGCGACCAGGACTACACGGTGCTGCGGCCCGGCGAAGAGCTGGCGTCCATGAAGGAGTTCTCCCCGGTCAGCGGCAACTGGGGCGGCCTGCCCGACGGCTGGGAGACGGGGCTGGACGGCGTGCTCGACAGCACCGACCTCTATCTGTTCCTCGGCTCCACGTACGTCACCTACCCCTCGTCGGTGAAGGTCCAGCGGCCGTACGAGATCGCCGCGCTGCCGCACGAGGTCATCAGGCTCACCTCTAGCACGGCGTACAGGCTGAACAAGGCGCTGCTGGAGGGCGGCGTGCCCGCGCTGCTCGCGCCGGAGATCCAGGAGCTCGACGAGCTGCCGTCCTTCAGCACGCGAGTCTCCGACGCCACCACGATCATGGTCACCGAGTCGACCGCGGAGCAGGGAGTGCCGGCCGGCACGCACCTGGACTTCAACAGCGGCAACGGCATCTACTACTGGGAGGTCTTCTTCCACGCTCCCACGCTCATCGCCCAGGCGCTCAACGCCGCCCAGCGCTTCGACGACGCCCGCACCTGGTACGAGTACGTCTTCGACCCCACCATGCCGCGATACTGGCGCTTCCTGCCGTTCCTGGCGGCGGACGTCGAGGCGCTGGTCCAGAGCTGCCGCCACGACCTGGCCGAGCTCGCCGGCCGAGGGGCCGACGTGAGCAAGCCGGCCGCCGACCTGGAGGCGATCCTGGTCAAGGTGGAGCCGATGGCCCCCGCCTTCCAGCACCAGCGCGAGCTGAGCCAGGCCGAGAAGGACTACCTCGCCGAGCTGCCGTCCGGCGGGCCGTCGACCGCCGGGGTGCCGCCGATCGAGGAGGCGCTCAACGCGCTGGAGGCGCCGCCGGGGGCCGGGCCGGCGCTGAAGGGCCTGCTGGAACGCATCGCCCTGCTCGGCCGGCTGCGCCAGCAGTACGACCTCATGGGCGACCGGGCCGCGCTGCTGAAGGCGTACCTGGAGGATCCCTTCGACCCGCACGCCATCGCCGAGCTGCGTCCGCCGGCCTACCGGCGCGCGGTCGTGATGGCGTACGTCGACAACCTGCTCGACTGGGGTGACCTGCTCTTCAGGCAGTACACCGCCGAGAGCGTCGACGAGGCCAGGATGCTCTACATCTTCGCCTACGACCTGCTCGGCGAGCGGCCGCCCGAGGACCTCGGCCCGCGGGCCCTCACGCCCGCGCTCACCTACGAGGAGCTGCGCCGGGCGCCCGAGGACGATGGGCTTCCCGAGCTCACCGCGGGCGGCGCGATGCTGGAGAAGGCGGGTGAGGTGCACGCCAGCGTCGCGGGACCGTACTTCCACGTCCCCGCCAACGGCGTCTTCCTGGAGTACTGGGACCGCGTCGAGGACCGGCTGCGCAAGATCCGGGCCTCGCTCGACATCATGGGAGTCAGCCGGCCGTTGCCGCTGTTCGAGCCGCCGGCCGACGTGATGGCGCTGGTGCGCGGGGCGGCGGCGGGAGCCTCGCTCGACCGGCTCGCCGCCGCCGCGACCCTGCCGGTGCCGCACTACCGCTTCTCCTCCGTCTTCCGCAAGGCGCAGGAGCTGGTGGACAAGCTGCGGCAGTTCGGCGGCGACCTGCTCAGCGTGCTGGAGCGCCGCGACTCCGAGGAGCTGGCGCTGCTCAACAACCGGCACGAGGGCACGATCCTGGCCCTCACCCGCGCCGTGCGCGAGGCGGAGGTGGAGATCGCCGCCCAGGGCCTGAGCGAGGTGCAGGTCAGCGAGCAGGGCGCGCAGAACCGCGTCGACCACTACGAGGGGCTGATCGCCGCCGGGCTGACGCCGCTGGAGCAGGCGCAGCTCGGCATGATGTCCGCGGCGGTGGTCGCCCACGTCGTCGCGACCGGTTTCCAGGCCGGCGCGGCCATCGCCTCGGGCCTGCCGGACGTCCTGCTGGGCCTGTTCATCATGGGCACCAAGCTGGGCCGCGAGCAGGTGACGGAGGCCCTGGAGCACGGCGGCGAGGCCTCGTCGTCGGCGGCCGAGGCGCTGAACGTCATCGGCGAGCTGCTCGGCATCCGCGCCGAGCAGGAGCGGATGGCGGGCGACTGGGCCTTCCAGCTCGCCGTCGCCCGCAACGACGTGGAGCAGCTCGGCCACCAGGTGAAGGCAGCCGAGTTCCGGCTCAAGGCCGCCCAGCGCGAACTGCAGATCCTGGATCAGCAGATCGCCAACCAGGAGGCCGTCGGCGCCTTCATGACCGGCAAGTTCACCAATCTCCAGCTGTACCAGTGGATGTCGGGGCGGCTGGCCGGGCTGTACTTCCAGACCTACTCGATGGCGTACGACATGGCGCGCTCCGCGCAACGGTCCTTCCAGTACGAGCGGGGCGTCCCCGAGGGGCAGGCCGACTACATCCAGCCGCTCTACTGGGAGAGCCGGCGCAACGGCCTGCTCGCCGCGGAAAGCCTGGGGCTGGACCTGGAGCGGCTGGGCAAGGCGTGGCTCGAGAGCGACCGCCGCGGCCTGGAGATCACCAAGAAGGTGTCGCTGCTGGCGCTGGACCCGGTGGCCGCACTCGGCCTCCGCACCACCGGCCGCTGCGAGTTCGCCCTGACCGAGGCCCTCTTCGACCGCGACTTCCCCGGCCACTACCGCCGGCGCGTCAAGACGGTGTCGGTCACCTTCACCGGCCCGGAGGGGCCGATCGCTCTCAACGCCGTGCTGACCCAGCTGGACAGCAGGACGGTGCTCGCGGCCGATCCCAAGGCCGTCAAGTACCTCCTCGACCCCAAGGGCCCGATGCCGGCGACGTTGCGCGCCGACTGGCGCGGCGGACAGCAGATCGCACTGTCGGACCTGGAGGAGTACAAGGACAACAACGGCCTCTTCGACCTTCGCTACGACGACGAGCGTTACCTTCCCTTCGAGGGCACCGGCGCGGTCTCCCGGTGGCGCCTGGAGCTGCCCTCCGGCGGCGCCCCGCAACTCCTGGACGTCACCGTCACCGTGAAGTACTCCGCCGAACAGGGCGGTGAGCTCTTCGCCGGCGCGGTCAAGGGCATGCTCAAGCCCTATGCCACGGCTCGCTATTGCGACATCCCGGCGGAGTTCCCCGAAGAGTGGTCGACGTTCGTCGACGGCTCCGACGACACGCTGACCCTTCCGTTCACCCCGGACATGTTCCCCGGCATGACCGGCCGCGCCATCACCGGCGTGTACGCCCTGTACTCGCCGGCCGGTGACGGATCGGCCCGCTTCCTCCTCAACGGCGAACGACGCCTGACCCTCAACGAGGGCAAGCTCCTGCCGACCCCCGGCCTCACCGCCGGGACCTGGCGTCTGGTCCTGGAAGGCGACAAGTCCGCTCTCGAGGGTCTCGGCCTGATCCTGTCCTACCGCGCCCGCTAGCGGGCTCTCCCGTGCCCCCGGCCAGTCCTGGTCGGGGGCACGGGCCATACCGCGTCCCGCCGCCGCGCCCCCGGCACGTCCGGACCAAGAAGCGTGACCGGCCGCATGGGCCCAGACGCTCAGACAGCGACCGGGGCGTGCTTGACGTATCAAATGAACAATCTTTAAATTCACTCATGGGTCGCATCGCGGGCGTCACGGCCGCCGAGACGCGTGAGCGGTTGCTGAAGGCGGCCGCCGAGGTGTTCGCCGCACGCGGGTACGACGGCACGCGCGTCGCCGACATCGCCGCCGCCGCCGGGGTGAGCAACGGCGCGCTGTACGCGCACTTCGGTTCCAAGGCGGAGCTGCTCGTCGCCGCGCTGCGCGCCCACGGGCGGCGGATCCTGGCGGGCCTGTTCGCCGCCGACCCCGATCGGTCGGCCGCGGAGCTGCTCCTGGTTCTCGGGCGACGGCTGCCGCGGCCCCGTGAGGCTCCCGGTTACCTCGTCGTGGAGGCGCTGGTCGCGGCCAGGCGGGACGAGGACGTCGCCCGGCCGATGCGTGACTACGTGGGGGAGCGGGCCGACTGGATCGCCGAGCTGGTACGCACGGGCCAGGGAGACGGAGAGCTGGACCCCGGATTGTCGCCGGACGCGCTGGCCCACTTCTGCCTGCTGCTGGCGATGGGCAGCGCGCTCATCACGCCGGACCTGCACGCCGTCGACGACGCCGAGTGGTCGGCGCTGCTGACCCGCGTCGTGGCCGCCATCGCCCCACCGGACGGAGCGGAGAACCCGCCCAACATCCCACCGGACGGAGCGGAGAACCCGCCCAACACCCCACCGGACAGAGCGGAAGACCCGCCCATCGCCCCACCAGAGAGAGCGGAGAAGCCGCAGTGAAAGTACAGATCGATCCCGGGCGCTGCCAGGGACACGGCCGCTGCTACGACCTGGCCCCGGGCCTGTTCGGCGAGGACGGCGAGGGCTACGGGCAGGTCGTCGGCGACGGCGTCGTGCCGCCGGGGGAGGAGTCGGCGGCGCGCCTGGCGGTGGCCAACTGTCCGGAGCGGGCGATCGACCTCGAGGAGGAGGCGTGAGATGACCGTTGACGACCGTTTCAGCCAGGACTTCCGGGGCACGGGAGACGACCCGCCCCTCGGCACGCGCAACGAGATCGTCACCGGCCCGGTGTCCGACTGGGCGACCGACTTCTCCCACCTGGAGCCCGAGTGGGCCGCGGACCCGTACCCCATCCAGGACGAGCTGCGGCAGCGCTGCCCGATCGCGCACACCGACCGCTTCGGCGGCGGCTGGCTGCCGACGCGGCACGAGGACGTGGCGGCCATCGCGTACGACACCGAGCGCTTCTCCTCGCGCTCGATCATCATGAGCAACTTCCGGCCGCCCCGCGAGGTCGCGCCGATCGGCGGCTCGCCGCCGATCTCCTCCGACCCGCCGTTCCACCACGACGCGCGCAGGCTGCTGCTGCCGGCGTTCACCAAGACCGCCGTCGCCAGGCGGGAGGCGTCGACGCGGGCGCTCTGCCATGAGCTCATCGACGGGTTAGCCGGCCAGGACGTGGTGGACGCGGCCCGCGACTACGCCCAGCACATCCCGATGCGGGTCATCGCCGACATGCTCGGCTTCCCGCCCGAGGACGGGCCCCGCTTCCGCGAGTTCATCGAGAACGCGCTCGAAGGCGTGAACCGGCCGGCGGAGAAGCGCATGGAGGGGATGGAGCAGCTGTTCGACTACCTGCTCGTCCAGATCCGCGACCACGTGGACCACCCGCGCGACGACCTGACGACCTACCTCGTCGACGCCGAGCTGTACGGGCGGAAGCTGGAGTCCTCGCACGTGGCGGGGACGATGGCGCTGCTGCTGATCGCCGGGATCGACACCACGTGGAGCGCGATCGGGGCGTCGCTGTGGCATCTGGCCAAGACGCCGCGCGACCGCGAGCGGCTGGTGGCCGAGCCCGAGCTGCTGCCGGCCGCGATGGAGGAGCTCCTGCGGGCCTACGCGCCGGTCACCATGGCGCGGCTGGTCAAGGAGGACATGCGCTGGAACGGCGTCGACATGAAGGCCGACGACTGGGTCCTGCTGTCGTTCCCGGCGGCCAACCGCGACCCGGAGCAGTTCGACCGGGCAGGAGAGGTCGTCATCGACCGCGAGGTCAACCGGCACGCCGCCTTCGGCCTGGGCATCCACCGCTGCGTGGGCTCCCACCTGGCCCGCATGGAGCTGCGGATCGCCCTGGAGGTGTGGCTGGAGCGCATCCCGGTCTTCGGCCTCGACGACCCGGCGGCGGTCACCTGGGCCACGGGCCAGGTCCGCGGCCCGCGTACGCTCCCGCTCCGCATCGGCTGACCACCGATACTTGATCATCTTCGGGGTGGCTCGCTAGGGTTGGGCGCCTTTGCCCGGTCCGAACCGCCCCCCGAGGATGTCCCGTGCGCCGCTACCGTTTCGGCCGGATCGCCGCGCCGCTCGCCCTCGCCTACGCGGCCCTGGTCGTCGCGCTCGGCGTCGTCGCGCTGGTCACCCGCGACCCCGCGCTGCTGCGGCGGCTGGTCGTGGGGGAGTGGGACCCGCGCGAGGTTCCCTTCGTCTGGTGGGCGGAGCTCCTGGTCGTGGCGGCCGGGCTGCTGCAGGGCTGGGCCTACTGGCAGGCGCTGCGCGGGCGCGCCGCCGGAGCGCTGACCGGCAGGGGCAGGCGGGTCGCGCTGCTCCGAGCGGCCCTGTACGCCGGCCTCGCCGTGACGTTGGTCGTCCGGCTCCCGATCCCGTACGCATGGTGGACGGGCGTGCTCGGCGGCCTGCTCCAGCTGCTTGTCGTCTGGCTGTTTCCGCTGGTCCTCGCCCCGGTGCTGTCCCGGGCGTGGCGGCTCCTCGCGCTCGTGGCGGGCACGCTCAGCGCCGTCTCGCTGATCGCCACCAGCATCGCCTACTGGTTCGACCTGGCTGCCCTCGTGAGCATCGGCTCGTTCGGCGGGCTGGACGAATTCATCTGGGTCCTGTGGATGGTGCCGATCCTGGTGGGCCAGGCCAGGGATCCGCGCTGGAGCCGGACCACGGTGTGGACGGGCGCGATCTCGGGGGCGATGTCGTTCATGTCGCCGTCGTCGTACTCGTACATGCTGCTGTACGACGAGATCAACTATTCCCTGCTGTACCACAGCCTCCTGGGCGCGGCGAGCGTCTTCGGCATGGTGTGGGACGCCCGCTCCGCCCACGAGCTGGCCAACCCGATCCCGCAGTCGCCCCTGGTCCGGCCCGCGCCCGAGCGGGTGGCGGCGCGGCCCTGGCCGTTCGCGGCCGTGGCCGTCGTGCTCCCGCTCGTCCCCGCGGCCGTCAATCTCGCGCAGGGCTCGGTGCTGTGGATCGGCCCCAGGGGCGTGATCGAGAGGTTCCTGCGCGAGGAGACGGGCGCCGGCGCGATCATGACGTGGTTCGCCTTCGACGTGCTCGTCGGCGTGGGCGCGCCCGCCGCGCTGATCCTGGTCGCGGTCGTCCGCAGGACCCGGCCGCTGCTGCGCGCCACGGTCAACACCCTGGCGCTCGCCGCCGTGATCGGCGCCGTCTCCTTCCTCACGTACGAACCCGACCCGGGTGAGGAGTCCCTCTCCCACGGGATGCTGATCTACCCGGAAGCGCTGCTGGGCAGGGGTGAGGACGGCGGGTTCCGGTTCGGGGTCTCGCCGCTGTGGTACGGCGCCGCGCTCGCCGCGTCCGCCCTCCTCCTGACCCTTTTGTACGGCGCCGCCCCGAAGCGCCGCCCCCTGCACCACCTGCTGGCCGTGGCCGCCGCCTTGTGCGTCGTCCCGGCCGCCGACCTGGCGCGCGGTCCCGTCACCACGGCCGAGGACTGCTCGCCGCGCGACTCCTGGGAGTACGACGAGGAGCCCCCGCCGCCGACGGGCGAGCGGGCGTTCGTGTGCGCGGTACGCGCCGGCCGTACGTTCGCCGCCACCACCCCCGACCAGGTGCTGCTCGCCCACGGCCGCCGCCTGTGCGACGCCTACACCCGCGACGACCGGCGGGAGCTGGCCCGCCTAAGGGTGAACGCCGAGAGCCTGGCCTCGACGCTCGCCGGGATCTGCCCGCGCGCCGACGCGACGATCAAGGCCGAACGCGCCGCCGCGGACCGGGAGTTCGAGGAATGGGAAGCGGAGGAACAGCGCAAATGCGACGCGGCCCCGCGCCACCGCCCCCTCGTCCCGCCCGCCCGATCCTCCGTCCTCAAGAAGCCCGAGTGGCCGGAGGGAGGTCTGGAGATGTACGACGAGACGGACCACGGCGAGGACCCGGCCGAGGTCTACGCCAAAGCCGTGGACAACGGCCTGGTCGGGAGCGGCCCCGGCCACCTGGTCGTGACGACCCACTCCGACTCCCACGTCTGCGTCACCCTGGAGACCTACACCCGCCGCCCGCCCGTGGAGACCAAGGGCTGGGACCAGGTGGTGGAGGTCGGCTACCTGAGCTCGTCCGGGCAGATGGTGCTGTCGGACGGCCTCAGCGGCACCGAACTGCCCGACCTGTCCCTCTACGGCCGCAAGGGCCACTACCGCATCCGGGTGCACTTCGCCTGGGTCCCCTGGAAGGGCGACAAGTACGGCACCCAGCGGCTGCTGATCATGGCCTACCCGGCGAACGGCGACAAGGTCGTCTCCTATCGCAAGCCAAGCGGAAGCTGAACGGATACCCGACATCCGCGTGGCCGGCCTCCAGACACAGCGTCCGAAGAGGGAGGAACTGGAGCAGCACGGGCTGGTGGCGGTAGACCCCGCCACCAGCCCGGCATCGAGGGTCACATCGTCGTGGTGAACGTGTGGGTCCCGGCGCCCACCTCCTGCGGGATGGCGCCCGGCAGGTCCACCTCGGCGACCGTCCCCGGGGGCACGGTCGCCGTGACCGTGAGCGTCTCGCCGTCCCGCTCCCACGAGACGGCCGCCAGGCCGTACGGGGTGTCGAGGCGGGCCGAGGCGTGCGTGAGGTCGCCGCCCGGCCGGGGCGCGACGCGCAGGCGGCGGTAGCCGGGGGCGGCCGGGGCGAGCCCGGCCACGGTGCGGTGCATCCAGTCGGCCACCGCGCCGAGCGCGTAGTGGTTGAACGAGGTCATCTCACCGGGGTTGACCGAGCCGTCGGGCAGCAGGCTGTCCCAGCGCTCCCAGATCGTCGTCGCGCCCATCGTCACCGGGTACAGCCAGGACGGGCAGTTGCGCTGGAGCAGCAGCCGGTACGCCGTGTCGTACGCCCCGACCGAGCAGAGCGCGTCGCAGATGAGCGGCGTGCCGACGAACCCGGTGCCGATGCGGTGGTCGTCCTGGCCGACCAGCTCGACCAGGCGCCGCCCGGCCCGCTCCCGCTGCTCGGCCCCGTCCAGCAGGTCGAAGGTCAGGGCCAGCGCGTAGGCGGTCTGGGTGTCGCAGGCCAGCCGCCCCGACGGGGTGACGAACTCCCGGCGGAACGCCTCGCGCACCTCCCGCGCCAGGGCCGCGTAGTGCCCGGCGTCGGAGTCGTGACCCAGCAGGGCCGCCGTCTCGGCCAGGACCGCGGCGGTGTGGGCGTGGTAGGCGGTGGCGACGAGCGCGTGGTCGGTACGGGCCCTGCCGGGGTCGTCCGGCGGCGCGGCCGGGTCCAGCCAGTCGCCGAACTGGAAGCCCTCGTTCCACAGGTGGTCGTCGCCGGCCAGCCCGTCCACCTGGTCCACCCACGCCTTCATGCTGGCGTACTGCCGGCGCAGCAGCCCGAGATCGCCGAAGCGCTGGTAGAGCGTCCACGGCACGAGCACCGCGGCATCTCCCCACGCGGCGGTCGGCGAGTTGCCGAACAGCAGCGGCACCCACGGCACGTAATGCGGCACGGTGCCCTCCTGGACCTGCTCGACGGCCAGGTCGGCGAGCCAGGACGCCAGCGGGCCCGAGCAGTCGTAGAGGAACGCGGCGGCCGGTGCGAAGACCTGGATGTCGCCGGTCCAGCCGAGCCGCTCGTCGCGCTGGGGGCAGTCGGTGGGCAGGTCGACGTAGTTGCCGCGCATGCTCCACACGACGTTGTCGTGCAGCCGGGACAGCAGCGGGTCCGAGCAGGTGAAGTCGCCGGTCCTGCGCATGTCGGTGTGGCAGACCACGGCCACGACGTCGGAGGCCGGGTCCAGCTCGCCGGGCCAGCCGTCGATCTGCGCGTAGCGGAAGCCGTGCGTGGTGAAGCGCGGCTCCCACTCCTCCGGTCCGTCGTCGCCGCGCAGCGTGTACTGGTCGAGCGCGGCGGCGTCGCGCAGCGGGCGGATGGCCAGCCCGCCGTCCTCCAGGACCTCGGCGTGCCGGAGCGTGACGGTGTGCCCGGCCGGGCCCTGGACGCGGATGCGCAGGCGGCCGGCGATGTTCTGGCCGAAGTCGAGGATCGTCTCCCCGTCCGGCCCGGTCAGCGTCTCCACCGGCGCCAGCGTCTCGATGCGCCGGACCGGCGGGCCCGTCGGCGCGACGAGCAGGGCCGGGTCGTGCGGGAGGGAGTCGGCGGGCAGCCAGGCCGCGTCGTCGAAGCCGGGGCCCGACCAGCCGGACGGCAGCAGGCGGGCGTCGTACTTCTCGCCGTCGTACAGGCTGGCGGCGGTGACGGGCCCGGTCGCGCAGCGCCAGCTCCCGTCGGTGGTCAGCACGTCGGTGGTGCCGTCGGCGTAGGCGATCTCGAGCTGGGCGATGAGCGCGGTACGGTCGCCGTACAGGTCGCTCTTGCCGCCCCGGAAGCCGATCCGGCCTCGATACCAGCCGTCGGCGAGGGTGGCGCCGATGGCGTTGGCGCCCTCGGTCAGCAGGCCGGTGACGTCGTGCGTGCGGTAGCGCAGGCGGTGACCGTAGCTGGTCCAGCCGGGCGCCAGGACGTCGTCGCCCACGACGTGGCCGTTGATCTCGGTCTCGTGGACGCCGTGGGCGGTGACGTACAGGCGGGCCCGCTCGATCGGGCCGCGGACGGTGAAGTCGCGGCGCAGCAGCAGCGCGGGGCCGTCGGGGAGGCCCAGCAGCTCCAGCGGAGGCGCCGCCGCGCCTGCCGTCCAGTCGGCCGGCTCCAGCAGCCCGGCCTCCGCCCATGACCAGGGGCTCCAGTCGCTGACCGAGCCGTCGCGGCCGTGTACGCGCACCCGGGCGCCGCGCCGTTCGCGCGAGCCGAGTTCGCCGCCCGGCCAGGGCACGAGCACCGACTCCGCCGACTCGACCCGGCCGGGGGCCGTGCCGTCGCTGAGCTCGATCTCGTACGCCTGCTGCCGCCAGCCGGGGAGTTCGGTGGCGACGGTCCACGACAGACGCGGAGCGCTTTCGCCGATGCCGATGGGGTCGTGGTGGTGTTCGAAGACGGGCGCTTCGACATGCACGAGGGTCACGGGTCTCCTAGCCCTTGATGGCACCGGCGGTCATGCCGGCGACGATCTTGCGGTTGAAGAAGATGAAGAGCAGCAGCGGTGGGATCGTGATCAGGACGATGTCCATGAACAGCAGGTTCCACTGGGTGTTGTACTGGCTCTGGAAGTTGTAGAGGGTCACCTGCACGGTGGCGTTGTCGTCGCCGGGGGTGAAGTAGAGCGGGTTGACGAAGTCGTTGAAGATGGCCACCGAGGTGGTCAGGACCACGGTGATGGTGACCGGCTTGAGCAGGGGGAAGATCACCCGGAAGAAGAGCGCGAGCCCGGTGCAGCCGTCGATCTGGGCGGCCTCGTCCAGCTCGCGCGGGATGGCCGCGATGAACGCCCGGAACAGCAGCACCGAGTACGCCATGTGGAAGGCCACCTCGATGAGGATCAGCCCCGGCAGGGTCTTGAACAGGCCGAGCGCCTGCAGCAGCCAGATGGTGGGCACGATCGCGGGCGGGATGATCAGCCCGGTCAGCACCAGGAAGTTGGCCACCGAGCCGAGCTTGCCCGTGCGGCGCTGCAGCACGAACGCGGCCATGGAGGCGAACACGACGATCAGCACGACCGA
This sequence comes from Nonomuraea sp. NPDC004186, assembly GCF_053603495.1. Classification (NCBI taxonomy): domain Bacteria; kingdom Bacillati; phylum Actinomycetota; class Actinomycetes; order Streptosporangiales; family Streptosporangiaceae; genus Nonomuraea; species Nonomuraea sp. NPDC004186. The sequence continues at coordinate 74,840 of NZ_JBSGFQ010000065.1, forward strand.
CGCGACGGTCAGGACGGTGCTGTTGACGTAGGCGCGCAGCAGCACGTAGTCGCGGGCCTCGATCACGTCCACGAAGTTCTGCACGATCGGCCAGTTGGCCGGCCAGGCGAAGTCCAGGTCGGTGGCCTGCGTCTGGTCCTTGACCGCGGTCAGCAGCATGAGCGCGAACGGGATCAGGAAGATCACCCCGGCCAGCACCAGCGCGATCGCCTCGGCACCGAGCCTTCTCAGCGCGGTCATGCGGGCACCTGCCTTTTGCCGAGGAAGTAGTTGAGCGGGACGACGATGGCGGTGACCACGACGAACAGCAGCACGTTGCCGGCGGTGGACAGGCCGAAGAAGCCGGCCTGGTACTGCTTGTAGATGATCGAGGCGATGGTGTCGCTGGTGAAGCCGGGCCCGCCGCGCGTCATCGTCCAGATCAGGTCGAAGGAGCGCAGGCCGCCGATGAACGACAGGATGATCACCGAGTACGTGGCCGGCCAGGACAGGGGCAGGGTGACGTGGCGGAAGCGGTGCCAGGCCCCGCCGCCGTCCAC